>RHKR01000111.1 GCA_008363265.1 Chlorobiota bacterium | reverse complement strand
GTCTGCATGTAATAATACAAAGCATCGGGACGGTATGAGTGCTGAACATGGTCGTTCTCGTATGTGTGAACTTTTCCCACGCCTGAGTAAAAGTACGCTTTTTTGACCAGCTGACTCGTGGAGATGTGATCCGGGTGACGGTCGTTGAAGTATGGCGCGAATATCACCTTTGGTTTGTACTTCCTTATGAGGTGAACCACCCTGAGGAGATTCTCCTGATTAACTTCAATATTACCGTCGGGTATTCTAAGATTTTCACGAAACTCGGCTTTCAGAACGACACCCGCTTGTATGGCTTCATTCTGTCTTATTTCGGCTGAACCGCGTGTGCCCAGTTCCCCGAGTGTCAGGTCAACGATGCCGATTCTCAGACCGTGACCGGCCATCTTGGCTATCGTGCCGCCCATCGACAATTCCGCGTCGTCGGGATGAGCAGCAAAAACTAATGCGTCAATTCTCATTGCAAAGATCCTACTCTACTATTGAAAGATACCGGTCAACTTCAGGCATTACCGGCGATTTCGCGTAGTCGGTCTTGAGAGTGATCAGGAGTTCTTTGGCTTGTTCCTTTTTGTCAGTTTCAACCAGAACGATCGCCGCGCTCAGGAGATACTGGGCGTTCATCGGATTCTCTTTTGAGAACGAAGCGGCTTTCTCGTAACCTTCTACTGCTTTATCAAACTCTTTTTTGCTCTCATAGTAGCCGGCTTTGCCAACCTCTGCCGCGGCTTTGAAGATCGGGTTGCTGCCCGAGTAGTCATCATAATATTTGAAGGCATCTTCAAGCTTGCCGAGATAGCTGTACGCATTGGCGAGATAGATCTTGGCTGACTCACCATTCTCTGTACCAGAGTAGGTTTCAACTATCTTCTTGAGTCCGGTTATCTTCTTTGCGGGATCGCCGTCGATCGCCTGAAGAAATGCACCCGATTCATACTGAGGGAGCACCTGCGAGAGGGCTGTACCGGCTGCTTCGTTGTTCTGCTTGTTGCTTATACCGAAGAAAACAACCGCGGCGATGATAACGACGAGAACCGCTACTCCGCCAAAAACGTATTTTTTGTTCTCCTCGTACCAGCCGAGGATCTTGTAATAAAGTTCAACGGAAGCTTCACGTTTTTCTTCTTTTGCTTTGAACTTGCTGATAGGTTTGGCCATTATTAACCTTTCTGAATTCTAAAAATTACGAACAACAAAGATAACCGTAAATTATTTAATTTCCTACTCGAATGTGGTTCGAATATATCCAGCTTTTACCCTGATGAAACACTTCGACCCGGTAAACACCCTTCTTCCTGACCACGAAGCCGACATCACTCCCAATTGTCTCATCTATCACACTCCCGTTGTGGATGAGACGCAATTCTGAGTGATGTGTCGGTATCAAAACACGCAGGTGAACTTTGTGCCCGTAAGGTACTGTGTCACCCATCGTATATGTAACCCCCTCCGACTCCGCAAAGAACCTGAATCCGGTAGCATCGCCATGGTAATAGTTTGCCACGTAACTCCTCCCATCGCGGAGTGCTTCGAGGATCAGCTTCTCGAAATATTTTCGCTTCACCGGATCATCCGTCGGTTCTATCCTCTCACTGAGCAGGACGTAGGTTCTGATCGATTTGAAGAGAACCTTGTAAGGGAAAACTTCCACTTCGAAAAATCCCAGGAGGTTCACACGATGCGCGTGAGCATCGATCCCGCCGATCGCGGTTACTTTCCGTTTCAGATTCAGTTTGTCCCACACCTGTAGTGTCTCCTCCGGAGGATGTTCGATGCTCCTTAGAGGATGGACGAACGACTGGTATTTGTTCTGCTCGGTAAGATTTTCCATCCATACTGACATATGGTTCCATATCTCGATCCCAGTGAAGTCCTCTATCTCCCACTCGGTCCAGGGGTAAGGCGGGTGTTCCTCCATCGAATTTCTTTTTTCGTGAGGATGCGCAATGAATCCTATACCGCCGGCTTCCTTTACCGCTTTCACATATTCAGCAGCCGGAAGGCGGGTCGAAAAGGTCTTGTCGATCCCCAACGCGAGGTAATGGTTACGGTTTTCCTTGTCATTTATTTCGCAACCGACGATCAGGAGTGTCTTCCCGTAAAAACCTTCAAAACCTTCATCCTTTGCCCTGAGGGTGTTATGATCGGTAATGACAATAAAATCCAGACCCGACTCATTTGCTATGGTCGCAATTTCTCTCACGTCTCCCGATCCATCGGAAAACTTTGAGTGCATGTGTATTGAGCCGGAATATATATACAAGGTGTTTGGTATTTAGTGTTTGGGGTCTGGGGTTTAGGGTTTGGTATATGGTGCTATTGCTATCAAAAAATGCAAAAAGAGCACCTAAACTCACTTCGAAACTTACAAAACAGCGGTCATATAATCAATTAAAATATTGGTGCCGGTAAGAGATGGTTTCTCTGCTGTCTGGAATTTTTACCGGTGAGAATATGTTGCATAATGAAGACAAGATCGCTTACGGAGCAAGCGATGGAATTTAAGAACAGTTTTACAGGAGTTAGATCGTGCTGGAAAACACGAAAATGACAGTTGAGATATGGAGTGACATAGCATGTCCCTTCTGCTATCTCGGCAAGAAAAAATTTGAAAGATCTCTGGAAAATTTTGAAAATAAAGAAGAAATAGAAGTTATCTGGAAAAGCTTCCAGCTGAATCCCGGTCAGAAAACAGACGCAACCGTAAGTTTGACCGAATACCTCGCCAGGGAAAAGAATTGGGATCCCGCTTCAATAGAGCAAACTTATGACCGGATAGCGGATTCGGGAAGAAACTACGGGATAAGCTACGATTTCACACGCGCGGTACCCGCGAATACGCTGAAAGCCCACATTCTGCTCCACCTTGCTAAAAAAGAAGGGAAACAGAGCGAGGTTAAAGAGTCTCTTTTTGAAGCATATTTTGCCAAAGGTAAAAATGTGGATGACCCTGCAGTTCTTTCGGCAATCGCTGAAAAGCACGGATTGAACACAGCCGGGTTCGATACAATTTTCGGTAATGAAGAAATGGTAAATGAGGTAAGGCATGATATTTACGAGGCTCAACAACTTGGTATATCAGGTGTCCCCTTTTTCGTTTATAACGGTAAATACGGGATAAGCGGTGCGCAGGATGACCTTCTCTTCACCGACACTCTGAAAAAATCATTCGGCGAATGGAAATCCGGAAATAATTAACAAAAAAAAGAGGGCTCATCCGCCGCGGATCAGCCCTCAATCCGCCGCGGCGGATCAGCCTTAAAACTTAAACTCATCAATTATCTTTTGAATTTCAGCTTTGGAGAGAGTTTTTGGTTCGGCGTCTTCTTCCTTCTTTTCAGCAGGTTTGGACGTCTGAGCACCCTTGAAGGGCTCATTAATTACAGGATTTCCCGCGCGTGCTCTTAATCTCTCCTCGATCTCCTGCAGGTAGCTCTGCGATCTCGTTATCGTATCGCCCATGTTCGAAACTGAGTTTCCATGGTTAACAGGATTAACCTCAAAAGCAAGATACTTGATGTTCATCAGATGCTTCGAGGATACATTTTCAGAGATGATCGATCCACCCCATGTGCCGGGTCCTAAAGTAAGGGAAGGCATAAGTGCGGTGGTATATCCCACAGCACCAATTGACGAAACCGTGTTACACAGGATCCTGAAAGCAGGTTTTTCAAGCGCGAACTTCATGATCACTTCCTGGTCGTTCGAGTGTATGACCATCGTGTGGCCGACACCTCCGAACTGCAGCAGGTCTATACATTTATGGCATCCCTCGAGCCATCCGTCAACTGTGTAAAATGCCAGTATCGGTGATAGTTTTTCGTATGAAAGGGGCTCACTCTTACCAACTGCTTCGCATTCTGCCACCAGCACAGTGGTGGAATCAGGAACGTCGAATCCTGCATATTTTGCAATCCAGGTTGCCGGCTTGCCCACAATCTCAGGATTGATCCTGCCCTGATTTAAGATCGCGTTTCCAAGTTTCTTTTTCTCTTCCGCACTGACAAAATAGCATCCGGCAGCCTTTGCTTCTTTTATCGCCTGATCACGGATCGAACGGTCGACTATCATTGCCTGTTCTGATGAGCAGAGAGTGCCGTTATCGAATGTTGTTCCGTAAACTATATCCTGTACTGCTTTTTTCACGTTCGCGGTCTTCTCAATGAAAGCCGGAACGTTTCCCGAACCCACACCATACGCCGGTTTTCCGGAACTGTAGGCTGCTTTAACCATCGGAGTGCTTCCGGTGGCGAGGATAACACCAATATTTTTGTCGTGCATAAGGGCATCCGTTCCCTCAAGGGTTGGGGTTGTAAGGCACTGAATCAAACCTTTTGGCGCGCCTGCTTTTTCAGCCGCGTCTGCTACAACTTTCAGTGCTTCAGCGGTGCAGTTAACTGTGCGCGGATGTGGAGAAGCTACTATTCCGTTTCTGCACTTGAGTGAAATTATCGCTTTGAACATCGCGGTTGAGGTCGGATTCGTCGAAGGTATCAGAGCGGCAACCACACCCATCGGTTCGGCGATCTTAAGAACCTTGCCGTTATGCAGGCTCTCAACTACACCGCACGATTTAAGATCTTTTATCGATTCCCAAACATTTTTTGTTGCGAACTGGTTCTTGACAACTTTGTCCTGCCACTTGCCGAAACCGCTCTCTTCACTTGCCATTTTCGCCAGCCGCTCGGCCGCCGCGTATCCCGCGTCAGCCATCGCCTTCACGATTCTGTCAACCTGATCTTGTGAAAAATGCTTGAACTCAAGCTGGGCTTCTTTTGCTCTTTTCGAAAGGTCTCTGGCTTCCTGAATTGAAAGCAGATCTTTGTCGATGTTCATCCTGATTTCCTTAAAAATTTCGTCACGAAATATATCTATAATCGGGGTAACATTCAAGGCAGACAGCCCGTAGACCGGCCTGCAACTTACTATTTATCATTTGCTTCTGACTACAGAAAAACTGTAGTCCGCGAATCTATCCTAAATCCCATCATCAATATTGCCCATTGTGTCTAACATCGTAATTTTGAGATTGATTTTTTTGAATTTATTCATGTTCACGATTGTTATAACGGGAAAAGAAAGGCACACAATTGAACGAAAAGACAAATATACTTGAACTGTTCGACAATCAGAACGGTCACAGAAACTACAGAATAATCCACACCGCGCACGAATTCACCTCAGTTTGCCCCAAAACAGGTCATCCTGATTTTGCAACGATGACATTCGAGTATATTCCTGAGAAAAGTTGCGTTGAGTTGAAGTCACTTAAACTTTACCTGCAGTCTTTCCGTAACGATGGTATATTCTATGAGAATGTCACCAACCGGATTGCAGATGACCTCATCGGTCTCCTCCAGCCACGTTATTTCAAACTGACAGCCAATTTCTCCGTCCGCGGTGGTGTCTCGTCAGTGATCGTGGTTGAACACAAAGCCGAAGGCTTCAACGGATAATCCCCATGGCCCCGGATGACCGGAAGACCGGTATCGATCTAATAAAACTCGTCAGGGAGATATTCCCCCTCGATGAAATGATAAGGAACGGTCTGGGATGTTCCTACCGGTTCAGTCTTGAGATTGAAAGGCTGAATTTTGCAGTGGTTTCCGGTGGTTCGCTCGCGAGAAGGGAACTCGCTCCTTTCTCTGATATCGATATTACCATCATCACTCTCGACTCTCAGGCGGATTCTGACTCTATCTCCCGCTTCGTAACCTGCATGTGGGATGCCGGACTGGAGATATCTCACACGGTAAGGGAACTCCCGGACATAGAGGTGGCCGCCCGGGAAGACCTCCACGTCTTCACCTCACTGCTCGAAACTTCTTTCATCTGCGGCAATGAAAAAGTCTACCGCAAGTGGCTTGAAGCGATCGGGAATGTCTTCACCCCTGAACTGAAAATGAAGATATTCCAGGATCTGGTGGATGATATGGAGAGGCGCTATCAAAAACACGGCGCATCAAGCAAGATGCTTGAACCGAATGTGAAACTCTCAAACGGCGGCCTCCGCGATTTCCAGTTGCTCGAATGGATATATATCCTCGCCAATGCCAGACCTTTCATCAGAACGGAAGGACTCTCACAATCGGAACTCTTCATCAACGCAATATTTGAAGAAAAACCTTTCCCGATTAATGAAATAACCCGTCTTCTGAGAAGTTACAAGTTTCTTGTGACGGTGAGAAATCTGCTGCATCTCACTGCCAACAGGAAGAACGACCGCCTCGATTTCGATGCGCAGGTAACACTGGCAGCAATTCTTGAATATAGAACCGGTTTTCAGGCCTTCATGAAAGATTACTACAACGCTACCGTTGTGGTTAACCGTTTCCTGAAATCCTTTCTGAAGCGGTACAGTAAGTTACTCTTCCCCCTGCCGAGCTCGGCACTCGCCATAAACCTTGATGAAAACTTTTACCTTCTTGGTGATCTTTTATATTCCCGTGAAGATGAATTTCTTACCTCCGACCAGATACTTAAGGCCTTCTGGCTTAAGGGTGATCAGGGCGCGCAGTTTGATGAAAAATTGAGATCGACCATTGTCTCAAGCCTCGACTCAGGTGCCATTAACATAACTCCCGGGGCGATGGGTTACTTTAAAAAGATACTGACCCAGAAGGAGTTTGTCGGCTCAACCCTTATTGGAATGCATGAACTTGGGGTTCTCGGCGCGCTTATCCCCGAATTTGGCGAACTCACCGGTTTTATACAGCACGGCGTTTATCACAGTTACACCGCCGATGAGCACACAATAATTGCGATCATGAATGTCGAGAGGCTACAGTTCGAAAAATCAGTGCTCGGTAGATTGTTCAATACCCTGCACCGGCGCGACCTCCTCTATCTTGCCCTTCTGTTTCATGATATCGCGAAGCCGATCGATATTGAGGGGCATCATCTGCTTGGTGCCGAGGTTGCCGACTCGTTCATGCAGGGCATGGGGTATACCGAGGGTGAAATTGAAACGGTCAAGTTTCTCGTACGTAACCACCTCCTGATGGCGCACACTGCCTTCAAGCGTGATCTGAATTCCCCTGAAACACTGAATACCTTTGTCTCCAATTTCAACAGCACCGAAGAGCTCGACCTCCTCTATCTCGTTACTTTTGCTGATCTTTCTGCCGTAAACAGTGCCCTTTGGACTTCCTGGAAGAATGAACTGCTGAGCGAACTGTACAGAAAAACCCGTGAGTTGATCAAGGAAGAGATCCCCGCGGAAACACTTCTTTACCAGAACTCTTTACCCGCGGAGGATAAGATACTTGAGTTTTCCGATTCCATCTCCCCGGAGCATGTAAAGTCGCACATCAACTCTTTCCATGACCTCTCATACGCCAATTATTTTTCCGAAGAGGAGATGGCCCGGCACATTGAGGAAATCCTCTCAGGCTCCCCGGTATCCGTTCTTTTCAAACAGCAGGAGAATTTTACGAATGTCACTATTATAACTTTCGACTCTGAATCCCTTCTCTCAAAACTGTGCGGCGTCTTCCTCATTAACGATGTCAATATTCACGATGCCAAGATATTCACCAGGAAAGACAGTATCATCATCGATAACTTCAATGTATCCGATTTCAGGACCAACAAACCGCTGGAAACATCGAAGTTTGTCAAGATAGAATCAGACTTTCTAAAAATGGAGCAGGGGATGCTCCAGCTCAATACCGAGCTGAAGAAACACAAATCGAAGTGGTGGCGGCTCGAGAACAAACTCTTCAAGAAACCGGGAAGGATATCCATCAAGTTCGAGGAATCAAAGAAATACACGATCATCGATATCCACTCCCCCGACCGTTTGGGATTCCTCTTCCAGGTGACCTCAAAACTGCATGACCTCGGACTTAACATCTACTTCGCCAAAATTCTTACAATGGGTACTGACATCGTCGACTCGTTTTATGTGCTCGACTCAAACAAAAAAAAGGTGTCAAAGAACTTCTACCCGGTGATCACAGATGAACTTAAGGCCTGCATCGAAGAGATACTGTGACCCCCATTCAAGGCTTTTTCTTATTTTTTCTTCTTGAATTGATTTTATTATGAAAGACTCAACAGCACCTATCGGCATCTTTGACTCCGGAATTGGAGGCCTCACAGTTGTTAAGCACCTCGTTGATGCCCTCCCGAACGAGAATATCGTCTATTTCGGCGATACCGCCCGTGTGCCTTACGGTTCGAAATCAAACGATACTGTTATCGAATATGCCATTCAGGATGCGGCTTTTCTTATGGAGTTCGGTGTAAAAGCGATAGTTGTTGCCTGTAATACTGCCTCTTCTGTTGCCATTCCGGGGCTTAAGGAAAAATTCAATGTGCCTGTTATCGGAATGATCGAACCCGGTGCGAAGTATGGACTTGGCTACACTTCGAACAACAGGATCGGTGTTATAGGCACCCGGGCCACCATTAACAACAATGCTTACTCGAAAAAGATCAGGGAATTCAGCGGGAATGTGGAAGTTTTTGAACAGGCCTGCCCCCTCTTTGTCCCGTTCGCGGAGGAAGGCTGGGTCGACCATCCCGCAACCCGCGCGGTTGCTGCCGAGTACCTGAAACCACTTAAAGATGCAGGGATCGACACCCTGATCCTCGGCTGTACCCACTACCCCATCCTGAGGAAGATCATCCAGGAAGAAGTGGGACAAGGGATAAAATTGGTCGATTCCGGTATTGCAGCTTCTTACTCAGTGGTTAAAGAACTGACCGAACTCGATCTTCTAAACCCGTCGAACGCCCCCGGCAGCCATCTCTATTTCGTGAGCGATCTCCCTACCACCTTCGGTTTTGTAGCCTCCCTCTTTCTCGGAAAAGAGATAAAGGATATCAAAAAAGTGGAGACCGACTATATCTCCTCTCTCTTTTCGCTTAACAATCAGTAAATTTCTTTTACCCCAGTAAAAAATATTTTATCCTGTAGCTCCTTTTCTATTGTATAAAATAAATCCCTTTCTTATATTTGCTATTGTTATTTAGACTTAATCTAAGTACATATAACCCGATATTCATTCAACATTATTTAACGAGTCATGCAGAACTATTATAGATTAATTTACATCTTTACACTTTCCTTCATTTTTGCATTCAACGCCTTTCCCCAGGATGAGTTCTTTACCCCAACCACCACACTGGGCGGTTATGGTGAACTCCACTACAACAATAACACATTCGACAGTAAAAAAGCTGATAAACGCCTCGATTTTCACCGTTTCGTCCTCTTCTTCGGACACTCATTCTCAGAAAAATGGGCTTTCAAAGCCGAACTTGAACTTGAACACAATTTTGTGAGCGGCGGAAACGGCGAGCTTGAACTCGAGCAGGCTTATGTTTCTTACACACCATATGATTACCTCGGTTTCCGCGCAGGTGTTGTCCTTGCCCCTGTCGGAATAATTAACGAACTCCACGAACCCCCGACCTTCTTCGGAGTCGAAAGACCTGACTATCACAACGCCATCATCCCTACTACATGGTTCGGTAACGGCGCCTCGATCTTCGGTTCTTATAAAGGCCTTGAATACACCTTCAATGTGATGGAAGGGCTAAACAGCGACAAGTTCACCCCGGCTTCTGCCCTCCGAAGCGGCAGAAAAAAAGGCTACATGGCCGAGGCTACCGACCTTATGTACACCCTCCGCCTCAACTACAAGATCAGTCCCGACCTAAAGGCAGGCGCCTCCGTAACCTATAACAAGGCCAGAGGTGACTCTACCATTAATCATATTAACATCGCTGAAGTGCACGCCAGATTTCAGAAGGCTGGCTTCTTTGCAACTGCAGAGGCTGCTCAGATCGGATACAGCGCCGGAAGCTTCGAGTCATCGTTCGGATACTATTTTGACCTCGGTTACGATATCAACCGTTTCCTGAAGACCGACTGGGAGTTTATCCCTTTCGTAAGATATTCTCACTACAACACCGCCTCCAAACTGCGGAATCCTGCACTTAATCCCGACGTCTATGGGTACGACCAGATCATGGTTGGCATCAACATCAAGCCACTTCCCAATGTCGTGATGAAAGCAGATTTCAGCTCGAAGAAAAGGGTTTCAGACAAAGACGAAACCAGGTCGTTCAATCTTGGCGTGGGATACATGTTCTGATGAGCACTATCAAAAAGTTTCAAATAACCTCGATCATCTTTTTCTGCCTGTGCACCCTGGTGCACGGGCAGGAAATTAAAAAAGCCACCGAAGCCATCCTCCGGAGCGAATTGGGCAAAGCCATTTCGCTGAAAGAGGAAAAACTCGTCATACCCGGTATTGCGAAAAAGAAAGCGGAAGGGGCGGCAAAACAGAAATTCTCCAACGACTTCATCTATGTCTACACCGCTTCCGAAAAAGGAAAGGTGAAGGGATACGGATTCCTCGATAATGTCTATGGGAAAGCGATGCCGATAACTTTTCTGGTGATCTTTGATCCGAAGGGGAACATAATCTCTTCAAGCATCGTGAAGTACAGGGAACCATACGGTGGCGAAGTTGCCGACAAAGACTGGAACAAGCAGTTCAAAGGAAAGAATTCCGGCTCGGACTACACGGTTGGCAAATCCATCGACGCCATTTCAGGGGCGACTATTTCGGTAAATTCAGTAACAAAAGGGATTAAAAAACTGGCGGTACTTTTTCATGAGATCATTTGAGGCACCCGGAATCAAACTTTATCAACTCCCGAAACAGCTTAAAATATTTCTTGCTGCCTTCGTTTTTCTTCTGTCTTCTGCTGTGGCCACAGGTCTGATATTCCTCTATCAAACCACAAGCTACCAACCCGAAAAAGCCGTGGAGCATTACAACGGCTCACCGCAAAACCCCGCGGATGAGTTTGAGATACCCGAAAAATATGAAAAACCCATCGGTGAATTGTTGATCACCACTCACAATCATTTGTTCGGATTCTCGTTCATCTTTTTAGCACTTGGCGGGATCTTCTGGTTCAACTCGACCCTCACCGGTTTCTGGAAGGGCTTCTTTATGATAGAGCCTCTATTCTCCACCCTCTTCACTTTCGGCGGCATCTGGCTCGTGAGGTTTGTGCACCCGTCATTTATTTATCTTACCGTGCTTTCCTCCTCGCTGATATATATTTCATTCCTTGTGATGGTATCAGTCATTTTCTATGATTTATTGATCAGGAAAGAGCCGTTGCAGTAAAAATCAGATTTCTTAATTATATTAGTGATGAAATTAATTTATTTCACTAATATAATTAAGAGGTTTCTCTTGCGAAAACTGCTGCTGTTAGCGCTGGCAATAGTGATATTTGCCGGTTTAGGGATGCAATGTTCCAAACCGCTCACTGATTCGATCATGGTCCAAAAGGACGGTAAACTGATCATGATCAATGAGACCGGCGCTGAGCTGAAAACCCTGAAGATAGATCGGAAGGTTTTCGACTTCCTTTGGATAAACCCCGACCTCCTCGTCTACACTTCCCTCAACGGGAGAAACATGCTCGTCTTCAAGTACGATATGCAGAAAGACATCCCCGAAAAGATCGCTGAGCTGAGCCCACAAAACTCAAATCCTGATTATTGGGTATCTGATTTTTGGCACTCGATCGTTCATTCAGGTGGAAAGATCTATATCGATTGTGATTTCAGAGAAGATTTCCCTTATGGATTTTTCCGGAAGTCTGTGTATCAGATTGACCTGAACTCAAAAAGAACTAACCTTTTTGATTCAAACAATGATTCGCAGCAACTGCAGGCTCTGATCACCATTGATAGCTCCAAGTTCAAGTACAATTCCACTCAGGATTCCTTGGTAAAAAAATTGCGGATCGGTAGTGACTGTGAGTTGTATTATTCTAATGCTGACAGTTCAAAAAGGATCAGTAATACTCCGTTCAAGAAAGATACCGAGATGGGATCCTGCATCTATTTTGATGTGAACCCGAAGGGGACCAAGGTCTTGTTTTCACCTTCGGTCGGTTGTGGGGATTTTTGTCATGGTCCTGTTTATCTGGTGAATCTGAATGGAACTGATCAGCAGATCATAGCGGACGACAGGGCTTATTCCGAAATAGTTGTTTCAAGATCAACGGGTTTAACATATGTGATCGAAGGAGAGTACGATGGACGAGAGTTCAAAAATTTGAGGATAAAATCCGTCCTGGAAACTAATACGCCCAAATTACTTTTGTCAAATATCCAGAAAGCCAGCATCTGTGAAACAAATGAATGGCAATTCGGTTATAAAAATCCAGGCTACTGATCTGAGTATCTGAGATCAAGCCATGTTAATCAATAATCGACCCCGTGAGGGGGTAAAACCGGTTAAAAAAAGGGTAACTACAAATCGGCCCCGGGAGGGGTCGCGTTGGGGTAGAACAAGAAATCAAAATAACAAATCGGCCCCGGGAGGGGTCGCGTTGGGGTAGGGGTAGAAAGTCGTGTAGGAGTATTTAGAATATCATCTGTAACTATCAGGATCTTGGCATCCATACGAAACAAGAAAACGTCTGATCTCTGAAATCGAACTCTCTTCTAAATGATGTACTTCCTGATTACGAATGTACTCGTGAATTCTATTCAATTCCGTTTTCCCTATCGAAAACGCCCCATATCCTTCCTGCCAACTGAAATGCCCCCGGACAAACTTTTTCTCATTAATAAATTTAGAGGATTCGGATTTAATATCACGAATAAGGTCAGGAAGAGGTTGGTT
>RHKR01000110.1 GCA_008363265.1 Chlorobiota bacterium | reverse complement strand
GCATGCGTAAAGACGGTAAAGCGGGAGCATATTCCGGCAAAAAGTACAAGTGGAAAATGGTAACCGCCTGGCCCCCCAATTTCCCGGTGTTCGGAGAGCAGATGATAAACTTCTCCAAAAAAGTCTCTATGATGTCTGGTGGCAGACTTGATATAAAGGTTTACGGCGGGGGTGAACTCGTACCCGCCATGGAAAGTTTTGATGCCGTCAAGCAGGGGAACGTTGAGATGGTTCACAGTGCCAGTTATTACTGGGCGGGGAAGGAGCCTTCAGCTATCTTTTTCTCGGGTATACCATTCGGAATGAACGCTGAACAGACCGCGGCATGGTTCAGGTATGGCGGGGGACAGGAACTCTGGAATGAACTTTATGCCCGCCACGGGCTGCTCGGTTTTCCCGGAGGCAACACAGCAGGACAGATGGGTGGCTGGTTCAGGAAGGAGATCAGGAGCGTTGATGACTTCAATGGTCTGAAGATGCGTATTCCTGGATTTGGCGGGAAAGTTGTCGCGAAACTGGGAGGCAATGCCCTCCTGTTCCCCGGTGGAGAGCTTTACACGAACCTCGAACGGGGAGTTCTTGATGCTCTCGAGTGGGTAGGGCCCTTTCATGACTACAAGATGGGTTTTCACAGGATAGCTCCATACTACTACTATCCCGGATGGCAGGAACCAGGGAGTTCCACTGAGTTTATAGTGAATAAAAAGGCCTTTGAGGCACTTCCTGAAGATCTCCGTGAGATCGTACTGGGGGCAATGGCATGGTCGGATGCAATGATAACTGCCGAAATGTTCACAAGAAATTCGGAATATCTCGAGGTGATCAGGAAAGACAAAAGTGTTAAACTAATGAAATTTCCTGAAATTGTTATAGATAAACTCCGGGAGAAATCCGTGGAAGTCCTTAATGAGATCATAGCGGCAGATCCGATGAGCAGGAAGATCTTTGAATCCTACAGGAAATTTCAGAATCTAACGAATGATCTTATTGCAATTGCAGAACGGAACTATCAACCACTTTGATCGGTTATATTTTTGATATATCATAACAATAAGCAAAAAAGAGAGTCAAATTAATGATCGGAGTGAAAAATCTCTCCCCTTCAGAGTTTTTAGCCGGCATTCAGAACGATTCTGACGCTGTCCTGTTGGATGTAAGGACGCCGGAGGAATATGAAGAAAAACGGATAACCGGCGCCCTCAATATCGATATTTACTCGCCTGATTTCCAAAGTGAGATCGAAAAACTGGATCATTCCAAGAACTACTATATCTATTGCCGTAGTGGCAGCAGGAGCTTCCATGCGGGACTGTATATGGCTCAGCAGGGTTTCAAGAATATTTACAATCTCGATTCCGGGATCATCGGTTGGATGTATCCTGTTGAAAGAGGATAACAAGTAAAATGAACTTAAGCTCCCCACTCGCCAAAAGACGCGTGCATATCTTTGTGACGCTTCTTTATATAGCGGTATTGGTGGGGAGTGCCATGCACATTCACGGGCATGATTATGATCCTCTGGCAAAAGCGGAGTTTCAAAACCCGCCGGCGGATGGATCAACCCACCATTCTTCCACGGTATACTCCCTCTGTTACGTTGTCGCCTTTGCCGGCAGTCATTCACTGGAATTCAAAAGTTTCATGCATGACCACCGTATTGAAAGCGTGCACGTACGAACTTTCGAGACCCTTGGGTACACCCAATATACCCTTCTCCGGGCACAGCCTCTTCGCGGACCACCCGCAGTTTGATCAACAACATTCAATAAACGACAAAAATCAACTGATACACCTCCGGGTTACTGTCCCGTGTGCTTCAGTGTGCTGTATCTTCAGGAATCGTTAATATCGTATGCCGGTTCCCGGTGATGCATTGATTTATGATATTTGATCAAACAAAACAAAAGTGAGTTATTCAGATGAAAAAAGGATTAATTGCAGTCATTCTGCTTTTTGCCGTATTAATGGCAGGATGTAAAAAAGAAGATAATGTTGTTGCCCCCCAGGAAGATCACTTCAAGGCTGAAGGTGTTTACCTTTCGACAAGTGGCATACCTGTGGCTTCGATCTTCAGAGGTGAATCCACTGACACGATTAAAGTACCCCTTAATAATTCCACAGACCACATGGATGTGAAGTTCTTCGATCCCAGCCGTAATGTTATCAATCCTCCTGCCGAAGCAGAGAAGAAGCTGAGCTGGAGCATCGGTGACACAAGCATGGTCGAAATATGGCGCCATGATGGTGAGGAATATGAGATCCACTTTCGTGGAAAGAAGGCCGGAATGACCACAGTCGAGTTTTTCATAACTCACGAAGGGCACAATGATTTCCGTTCAGGAAATCTTAAAGTGCTTGTTCAATAAACAATACTTAATAATTAGTTTATAAAGGAGATTTACCGGAGTTAATTAAAGTTTTACTTTAGTAAATATCCGGTAAATTTCCTCCTGGTTATATGCAATTACAATATTTAAAATCGCTCCTCTTCTTCATGGTTGTTGCCAACGCGGCAAGCTTGTTTTCGCAGAAAAATGAGACGGTGCTGGTACACGGCAAGGTATATGATTCTTACACCCGTGAGGTTGTTTCAGCTGCCACCGTCAGTGTTTCAGGGGGCAGTGCCGGAGTTATCACAGATGAGAGAGGAGAATTCTCTCTGATGCTCCCGGTGAATGAGAGGGTAACCGTTAATCTGACACACATCGGTTATTATCCCTACTCGTTCACGCATATTCCGCAAAAGAACGCTCCGATGGATCTGGTGATCTATTTTATCCCCAAAGACCTAAATCTTGAGGCGGTGCTCATCACCGGTAACCATTTTCACTCAAAGTTTGAGGAGATAAGCAATCTGGCAGGTGTTGTGGAAGGGGTTGACCTGCAGAAGAACCTTGGTCTGACCCTGGCAGCTACATTAAAGAATGAGACAGGTCTCGCGATACGTTCCATGGGTCCGGCACCCGCCCGTCCTGTTATTCGCGGATTGGGAGGAGACCGGATACTATTTACAGAGGACGGTGCCAAAACGGCGGACCTTAGCAGCACTTCACCCGACCATGCCCTTACTATTGAGCCTTTTTCGATCACGAGGGCGGATATTATCCGTGGTCCGAGGGTTTTGCTCTTTTCACCTGTCACTCTCGGTGGAGTGGTAAATGTGGTGCGGCACGACATACCGGTCGAGAATTTCAGCGGGATATCTGCAGGAGCGGGATCATACTATGAGAGTGCGAACAATGGCTTTTTATATGGCGGTCGAACTGAATTAGGTACAGGTCCACTGGTGGTTCAGGCCGGATTCACTAGCCGGTCATCGACCAACCTGCGAACCCCCGGCGGCACTCTGAAAAATTCATTCTCTTCAATCACGGGGTTCTCTGTTGGAGGCTCATGGGTAACTGAACCGGGGTTTATGGGATATTCTTACCGGAGCATCGATATGGAATACGGTATTCCGGGAGGATTTGTTGGGTCACACCCCAATGGTGTAAGAATATCGGTTTTCAGAAATGTCTACTCCGCCAAAGGTTCTCTGAATTTCGATAGCGGGCTATTGCATAATTTAACTCTCCACTACAGCAGATCATTCTACAGGCACAAGGAGTATGAACGGAACGATCTTATCGGTGCCGAGTTCAGGATCGTGGATCACTATGCGTACCTGAACCTGGAGCACCACATATTTGGATTCAATGAAGACGGGGTGATCGGGCTTTCCGGGCAACTAAGGGACTTCGAGGTGGGTGGGTTCGTTTTTACTCCCTATTCCACATCAAAGAATCTTGCCCTCTATTTCTGGCAGCCTTTCAACTATAACGGGTTAAGCTTCGAGTTCAGCGGCAGGGTGAACGGGGATGTTATCACACCCAGGACCACAAAGAAAGCCGATATCGGTATAATCAGGGAACGTGATTTTATTACATGGTCGTTTTCCGCATCGATGATATACGGTCTCTCCGAGTCACTATTCGCGGGAACGAATCTCAGCAGGTCATCGAGGGTGCCGACGATCGAAGAACTCTTTTCTGAGGGGCCCCACCTCGCGGCCTATTCATACGAGACGGGAAACCCTGACCTGGAGTCTGAATCGGGTCTCGGCTACGAGCTGTTCATTTACTGGCGTTCCAAGGGGTTATATGCTCTCCTGAACGCATACTATTACAGCCTGGATGGTTTCATTCTTCCGAGAAACACCGGTAGAACCAATTACCAGACGTTTCTTCCCATCTATGCCACTTCGGGTGAAGACGCAAATCTGACCGGGTTTGAGTTTGAAACAGAAGTGGAGCCATTTTCAGGTTTCACACTCTCATCAAGAATAAGTTACACTTCCGGAAGTTTCGCAGCTGGCGGCGCACTTCCCCAGATACCCCCGCTTAAGCTGGTATTTGGTGCGAACTACAGGTTCGGATCGGGCGCTACGATCGAGTTATCGACAGAGACAGCGATGGCGCAGGAGAGGACAGACAGTTTTGAATCACCGACCGCCGGGTACACAATAGTCAACTCCGGAATTTATCAGCCATTCACGTTGGGAAGATTTACAGGATTGTTATCGGCAGGGGTGGATAATCTGTTTGATATCGAGTACAGAAACCATCTTTCGAGGGTAAAATCGATCATGCCTGAAGCCGGTCGTAACTTCAGAACCACTCTCAGAATTTACTTTCATTAGTTTTGTCGAGCAAAAATGCCAGTTTGTCGAGTGAAATGGCCTGTTCATCGAAAGAATGGCATCTCCCGGTCACCAAGGGGTTATGTTTGAACTGTCATTAAACATGATTCCCTGCTTAGTGTTTAATGATTACATTACTCCCCCCAAAAGGCTGCTTTTTAGCAGCCTTTTTTTTATATTTACCCCCAAAAAACCATGAATCCCCGTACGACTGATTCTTAAAAATGCCAAACAACTATTCAGTAGCCAGATTTTCCTACAATCAATCCGAAGACAGTTTCCGTTATGATGATGAACTTCCACTTCCTTCAGATCTGGTTGCGCTGACTCAGGAGTTGTTCCCTGTTTGGTTAAAAAGGGAATTGGGCCCGGGAAACCAGCGGTTCATTGAAAAGCTGCATGATCTCGAATTTGAGTTTATTTGCCATCCGGTGGGTAAAGGTGAATACAAAGGTGTTGTAATAGTTGATTCCCCTCCGTTAATCGTGGTGAGTGAATCAGACAACTCATCAGTCAGCGGATCTGCACCGGTCAGCGAAGAAATTCCTGTGAGATCAGTTCTCATAGTTGATGACCATGACCACTCCAGGATAATTGTAGGGGGGATGCTTAGAAAACTTGGCATCGATTATGATCTCGCGGAAAATGGAGAAGAGGCGATCGCAAAAGCCCGTGAAAAGAATTACTCCTTGATCCTTATGGATCTTTCGATGCCCGTAATGGACGGCTTTGAGGCCACGGTCGGGATCAGAACCAACTTCCCTGAGCCGGCGTGCAATGTCCCGATCCTCGCGCTCACAGCGGCATCTTTTTCGGAAATAAATCAGAAGATATACTCCTCAGGTATGAACGGTTATCTTTCCAAACCTATTAAGATCAACGAGCTGCTCGCGGCGATCGAGCCTTATATATCTGACTCAAAAATGCCGCGGCTTGCTGAAAAACCGGCGGATCTTTTCATTGTAAGCGCGTCGATCGATCTGTCATATCTGAAAGATGTTTCCAGGGGTGATCTTAAATTCGCGTCCGACATCATACTCAGTTTCCTTCAGTCGCATGCCAGACTCCTGGCCGACATTCGATACACACTTTCTGTCGGTGACATAAAAAAGTGCCGGGAGGTTTGCCATAAATTAAAACCGGTATTCGCATATCTCGGACTCAAACAGATAATTCCACTATTGGAGCGATTCCATTCAACGCTCCACAGGCCCGGATTCGACCGTCATGCTCATGCGGTGCTGCTGGAGAGTATAGCAGGTCTGACCGCCACCGCGGCCGGTGATCTTAGAGAGATACACCTCAAGATGCTGAAATATCATGGCTGAAACCGGGGAACATCGCGAAAAACTCGCGAGGATATTCAAAATGTCACTTGATGTTCACGATCCTGAGGCCATTGTATCAGGATTTCTCCGTCCAAATCGCCTTTTTGAGGAGCAGGGGGTGGGTGTAGACCTGGTCGCGACTGGGAAGTGCGGCATCAATATGGCCCGTGGAGCTTTATCAGTTCTTGGGGAGAGGATTGTAAGGGGGCTGGTGATCACCAACTCACCGGAATCTGATCTTTCCGGAAATATCAAGGTGATCAGGTCATCACATCCGGTTCCGGATGAAAGAAGTCTACAGGCGGCAAGTGAGCTGATCGGTTTCGTCGAAGGCGGGGATGAAGCCTCAACTCTCCTTTACCTGATGTCGGGTGGAACCTCCGCGATGGTGGCCGCTCCTGCCCGGGGAATTACCCTGCATGAGAAGAGGGAACTGAATACGGTCCTGATGAAGAACGGTATAGAGATTGAAGAACTGAACATGATCAGGAGTTTCTTCTCAGAAGTTAAAGGGGGAAAACTTCTCCGTCACATCCGCGCGGGAAGAATTGTGGAATTGGTAGTATCGGATGTGTTGAGTAACGACCTTGGGACGATCGGCTCAGGCATACTGCATCCCCGGGAAGTGCTCAGTAACGATGTGATCGCCATACTGGAAAAGTATGGTTTCCCCGGGAAAAATCCAGTGACCGATAAATGCATCGGAATTGCGGCCGGAATGCAAGAAGCGAGGGATCATTCACATCGAAATGTTGAAACCCACATCATTGACTCGAACATGGAACTCATCTCCTGCCTGGTTATCCTCGCTGAAAGAGAGGGTTACATTTGTGAAGCCCTCTGACCGGTGGTGTCGAGGAAGCCGTGAGCCGCTTTTTGAACCGGACATTTGCTCAGAATTTTGATCCCGGAAGACCATTACTTCTTATCGCAGGAGCAGAGACAGGTGTGATCGTAAGAGGAACAGGCAAAGGGGGGCGGAACAGTGAGTTTGCAATGCGCGCTGCTCCACTTCTCGCGGGAACCCCGGGTGTGTTGCTCGTGGCCGGAACAGACGGGACTGACGGTTCCACTTCAAATGCCGGGGCGATAGTTGACGGTATGACTTTCGCTAAAGGGGAGGCGATGGGTTTGGACTATTCAGCCATGTTGCGCAACAACGATTCAGGCTCCTGGTGCGACGCGCTTGGCTGTTCGCTCGCAACAGGACACACGGGGGTTAACCTGGCTGATGTAATAATGCTCGCAAGGGGATAAAAAAAAGCTGCCTCCTCGCGGAAGCAGCTTTCAACAATATTGAGTTGTTATCAGACCTCTATTTCGATCAGCTGCGGGTCGGTATCAACAGTGTCACTTACGAGCGCGTCGAAGAAGACGTTGATATCGATCGTTGTGAGGTTTTTCTGCTTGCAGAAAGCCTCGGCGCCCTCATCGAGTCCATTCTTCGAAATAATAAGATATCTCTTCGAATAATTCGCGTAAAGGTTCTTGAATTTAAAGAACTGGGTTGAAGCCATGTTCACATCGTACTTGTTCAGTGGTTCATCCTGCAGAACAAGATTGGCGTAAAGTACCGCTCTCGCCGGTTCGCTAACCACAACTATCTCGATCGTATCCCTTCTGTTCCATACCGAACCCACCTTGGTTATTTCGAAGGGGAAGAGGTACTGGATGTAAGGGCTCTTCTGGTAGTCCTGGAATATCTCGCGGATGAAGATACCGAGCCGGCTGTTAACATATTCACCCAGCTTGTCTGAAATGGTGACGAGCATTTTATCATATTCACCCATCTCAAAATTGATGATATCGGGCTGAATGAACCGGAACCAGAAGTTTTCGAAGTAATTTCTGATAAAGTAGCGGCCGAATTTTGATTTCGTGTCGTCGCTGGTGTTCACGGGCAACTGGCGCTCGATAAGTCTCTTCTTCTTTTCAAGTTCGAAGAGGTATTTTGTCAGGTTCGTAACAGGAATGTTCACTGTTTTGGCGATATCTGACATTTTGGTGAACCCTGCGGCGATCGCCTGCAGTATCGAGAGGTATATCTTGTTGCCTCTGGTGAAGTCGTTTATCAGCAGTTCCTTCAGCTCGTAGGCGAGCGGGGCAAAGTCGACGAAGACGAGTTCCTTTAGGATCGTCTCAAGGTCCTTGTTCCAGAGGCGGTGACGCTCTATCAGGAAGTAGTACTTGGGAAGTCCACCGAAGATGGTGTAAAGTTCAATTATCTGGTTTGTTGAAAGCTTCGAATTGTTCATCCTGAAGATCACGATCACATCAGAAAGTCTGAACGGATTCAGTTTAATGAAGTGGTTGTTGATCCTGAAGAGGGGGCTCTCTGGTGATTCGAACTTCCTTTTCATGAAGTCGATGTTCGAAGTAACAACAATCAGGTTGAGCATTGAGCTTTTCGCGTGGGTATCCCAAGCTCTCCTGAGTTCGTCAAAAGCTTCCGATTCTATCAGTTCGAAATTGTGAAACTCGTCGATAACGATATTGACGGGTCTGTTCCGGGCAATATAGAAGAGAAACTCAAAGAAATTTCCCCAACTTTGGAAATTCGGGATAAAACTGTCAGGAAATGTGTAGGATTTCAGGTATTCTGAAATATCCTGAAGCTGCAGGAATGATGATTTGTTGCTTATTGTGAAATAAGCACCTGCATTCGCTCTCAGAAACTGCTTGATCAGCGTTGTCTTTCCTACTTTTCTCTTCCCAACGAGTAGAGTAAAGTTGGAGTGCCCAACGGTGTTCGTGGCTATCTGGTTCAAGTATGCGAGCTGATTTTCTCTGAAATATATCTTCATCTGAATAAATGTTTTTATTATTAACTGAGTTGTTATACAATTTTTATAATTCCCGGGTTTAAAGATATAAATTTGTTACTAATTTCAAAGTAATTATTACTATTGTACTAAAACAAACATCAATTTTTTATTTTTTTTAGACTGGTGAGAGTCGTAAATTAGCGAGTTGTTTACAGTTCATTAGTTACCCGGTATGTATAGATAACACCGGGGGCATTTCGATAGTTCCGGTATTTATCCGGCAATGTAATTATAATGAACTGTGTTTTTGATGATGAATGATAAATTTTGGAGTAAATTAACAGATGACGGAGCTTTACAGGACGCTTTCGCGCCTTAAAAAGATAAATCCCGCGATATACGATGGAATAAAAAGTGGAGATCTGGTAAGACTTGATGAGAACCTCGACGGGAAGGTAATAGCCTTCATCAGGGAGGTTGAGCCCAACCACATTTTAGCATGTTTCAATCTTTCAGGTGAAGAAAAAGCCATACAGCTATCCCTCGGCAATTATTCAGGGACGTACACCGACGCGTTTTCGGGCAGGTCAGAAGCACTTGATGACAGCGCGAAGATAAAACTTTCACCATACGGCTACGCTATATTCACAAAAAACTGATAGATGGCAGTATCCTACCTTGAGGAGAAGTACGAACCCGTGATCGGGCTCGAAGTACACGCTCAACTTAAAACCCAAACAAAAATATTCTGTTCATGTCCTGCCGGTTTTTCAGCAGAGTCGAACAGTAATGTATGTCCCGTTTGTCTCGGTCACCCCGGGGTGCTGCCCGTACTTAACAGAAAAGCAGTAGAATTTGCTGTGAAACTGGGTTACGCCCTTGACGCGGAGATCAACACCAGCTCGATATTCGCACGCAAAAATTATTTTTATCCTGATCTTCCGAAAGGTTACCAGATCAGTCAGTTCAGCCTTCCCGTTGTGGGGGAGGGGAAGCTTCTTATCGAGCTTGAGGATGGCTCCATCAGGGAGATCGGAGTGAACCGCGCGCACCTTGAAGAGGATGCGGGGAAATCGATCCACGACCGTGGTCCCTATACCCTCGTTGATGTGAACAGATGCGGCGTGCCACTTCTTGAAATAGTCAGCCATCCTGACATGCGAAGTGGTGCCGAAGCTGCTGCTTACCTCAAAACACTCCGTCAGATACTCCTTTATCTCGATATCTGCGACGGTAACATGGAAGAGGGGTCGCTAAGGTGCGATGCCAACATTTCGGTTAGACTCCGGGGCGAGACAAAACTCGGAACCAAAACCGAGGTGAAGAATATGAACTCCTTCAAAAATGTCGAAAAGGCTATCAATTATGAGATAGCCCGTCAGATCGAACTTCTTGAAGATGGCGAGGCCGTGGTTCAGCAGACACTTCTCTGGAATGCCGATAAAGGTTTGGCTCTCCCGATGAGATCAAAAGAAGATTCACACGACTACAGATATTTCCCTGATCCCGACCTCCGCCCGCTTCAGATCGATGCCGGGTGGATGGAAGAGATAAGGCGTGCGATGCCGGAACTTCCAGCAGCAAAAAAAGGAAGGTACATCTCCGAAATGGGCCTGCCTCCCTACGATGCCGCGGTTCTTACCCAACAGCCGGATACTGCCGCCTACTTTGAAGCAGCCGCAATTCATACAAAAGCTTATAAAGAACTCAGCAACAGGATCATGACCGATGTTCTTTCGGTGGTGAATGACAGGAAAATTCCGATCGGTAACTTTACTATCGAGCCCCAAAGAATGGCGCAGCTCGTGGAACTTGTCTCATCCGGTGTTATTTCAGGCAAGATCGCCAAAGAGGTTTTTGCCCTTATGCTGGAAGAGAAGACACTGCCTGAAGATATCGTAAAAAGGGAGGGTCTGATGCAGATATCCGATACGGGTGAGCTTGAGAAACTGATCGATCAACTCCTCGACGAAAACCCTCAGCAGGTTGAGGAGTACCTCGCCGGTAAGGAGAAAGTTCTCGGATTTTTCGTGGGGAAAGTGATGCGCGAAACGAAAGGGAAAGCCAACCCGGGGAGTGTCAACTCGATACTTCTCTCTTCACTCAAAAAGAGGGGTTAAGGCCGGAAGGTCACTTTTCTTTAAACCTATCGTTAACGCCTGATTTCGTAAATTTAAATTTTAATTTGGAGACAGAACTTGAATGTTAAAAAAGAGCTGAAGTCGCTTCTTCAGGCCTTTATCGCGGCACTCTTTATTATTTCATTTTTCTTTCAGAACACGCGGATTCCCACTCCTTCCATGGAAAGCACCATTCTCGTCGGTGATTTCGTTGTTGTAAACAAGTTCATATACGGTATCAACTCCCCCAAGTTCATCCCCTACACCGAGATCGACATACCCCACTTCAGATGGGATATTTTCACCGATCCCGACCGTGGTGACATCGTGGTTTTTGATTTCCCCGGTGAGAAAAGCGAATTCAAACCAAACCCTGCTAACATTCAGTATGTAAAAAGATGCATTGGACTTCCTGGCGATACCATCACCATCAGGAACAAAGTGGTGTTCGTTAATGGCAAACCGGCGCCACTTCCCCCCTATGTTCAATACGGTCCCGCGCAGAACGATCCACGGATCGCGCAATATATGTTCCCCGGTCTGGAGAACTGGAGCCCCGACAGTTTCGGTACTTTCGTTGTACCTAAAAAAGGCGCGAAGATCAAACTTGATCCAAGAACAGCTCTTGCCTGGCAGCACTTCATAAACAGGGAATTCGAGAAGGAAGTGGTGAAAGTCGATAACGGCGTTGTCTACATCGACGGGAAAGCAGCGACTGAATACACATTTCAGGAAGACTATTATTTCATGATGGGAGACAACCGTGACGACAGTTCCGACTCCCGGTTCTGGGGCCCCGTTTCAAGAAAGATGATCGTCGGGCAGGCGATATTCGTCCTGTTCTCATGGGACAACACCATTCCGTTCAGCGATCTTTTCAAGTTGCTCGGCTCGATCAGAGGAGAAAGAATACTTAAAATTCTCGACTAAAGAGGGAAAAATGATTAAAATTAATTATGAAAGGTACTTTCTCGAGAATGGCCTTGAGGTTATTCTCGGGAAAGACCATACGAATCCCATTGTGGCGATCAACCTGCTTTACCATGTGGGAAGCGCCAATGAAGGACACAGGAAAACGGGATTGGCTCACCTTTTCGAACACATGATGTTTCAGGGATCGGTGAACGTTCCGAAAGGGATGCACTTCCAGTATGTTCAGGAAACAGGTGGTTCACTGAACGCCAATACAACTTACGACCGCACAGTTTATTTCAACAAGCTTCCCTCATCACACCTGGAACTCGGGCTCTGGCTTGAGTCTGACAGAATGGGGTGGTTCCTGCCGGCGCTGGTTCAGGACACCCTCACCAACCAGATCGATGTGATCAAGAATGAGAGGCTGGAGCATTACGATAACGCTCCTTACGGACTCGGATTTGAGAAGATCACCCGGATGGTTTATCCTGAAGGGCATCCCTACCGCGATCCCGTTATCGGCCATATGAAAGATATTCTTGCCACTGAATTGGATGACGTGCGGGAATTTTTCACGACTTTTTACACTCCCTCCAACGCGACACTGGTTGTTTACGGTGATATTGAAGAGGGGAGAACCAAAGAGCTTATCCAAAAGTATTTCGGTGAGATCAGCGCTTCACCCAAACCCGCGCCTCCGGCAATGGTTGAGCCTTACTTCCTGACAGAAACGGTCAAAGAGGTTTATACCGATAAGGTTTTTCTCCCGAAACTGATCTTCGCGTGGCCTTCGCTCACAGCATTTACCAGAGAAGATATCGCGCTCGCGCTCGCGGGTGACTTCCTGACATCATCGAAGAATTCGAGACTGCACAAGAAGTTTGTTTTTACTGATGAATCGCTCCAGAGTGTTTCATTTTCCAATTACACGGGTAAATATCACGGAATGAACCTGCTGCAAGCGACATTGAAGCCCGGATTTGAACCCGCGGAGATGGAGAAGGAGATAATCGATGAACTTCATAAAGCCATCAACAGTGAAGTTTTGCCTGAAGAGATGGAGCGGATCAAATACAACTACAAGGTTCAGGCCATCTACAGCATGCAGAGCGTAAATGGAATAGCCTCACGGATGAACGAATTTAACTTTTACACCAGTGATCCCGACCATATGAGCTCTATTCTTGACACTATCGAATCGATCTCGCCAGAGGAGATGCTTGCAGTTATCAGGAAATATTCCACCGAAAATTACGCGAGACTTTTGATAGTACCGGGAGGTGAGAAATGACAAAGTTTGACAGATCAGTCGCACCGCAGCCCGCTCAGGCCAGGGATTTTGTTTTCCCGGAGTTCGAGGAGAGATTTCTTCAGAACGGTTCGAGAGTGGTTTTTCATCAGAAACCGGGACTGCCGATCACATCAGTAACATTCATTGTTGAAGCAGGCTCGAAGTTCGACCCGGAAGGTGGTGAAGGTCTCGCCAACCTGACTGCCCAACTTCTCGATGAAGGTGCCGGTGAACTCGATTCACTCGGTCTCAGTGCTTTGCTCGAAAGCAAGGGGCTCACGCTCGCGGTCTATGCAACCCATGATCATTTCGAGGTGAAGATCAGCGGTCTTTCCGACAATATCGATCTGATGATGAAGATCGTGTCTGATGTGGTCTATGATCCACACTTACGGCTGGAAGATTTTGAGAGGGAGCGCGACAAGCTCCGCAACAGGATCAAGCAGTTCAAGCAGCACCCGCAGGCGATGGCATGGATACTCCTCGATAAAATAATTCAGGGAAGACCGAACGCCTACACCTACTCGATGGCCAATGAGGAATCGATCGAGGAGATGACACTTTCAGACGTTACCTTCTTCCACGCGGAAAGGATCGAGCCACTGAAACCAGCATTTACGGTGGTAACCGACCTTTCTTACGAAGAGGTTGAGAAGGCCCTGCACTCCAATTTCCTTGGGAAAATGGGTGTACATGAGCCTGAAAAGGTTGATACCGCATTTCAGTACCGTGATCTGAGATTTTTCATTCTCGACAGAAAAGATGCCCCTCAGACCGAGATGCAGGGCGGTTTCCCAATAGAGTGCCTCACAACCAACCGGATAGATCAGGCCTTCAAATTGGTTAACGA
>RHKR01000109.1 GCA_008363265.1 Chlorobiota bacterium | reverse complement strand
TGAAGGTTATCATTACCAACTACCCTGAGGACCTGATCGAGGAGATGGATTACACCATCAATCCCGAAGAACCTGAAAAGGGAAGCAGGAAGGTTGAGTTCTCCCGCGAACTTTGGATCGAGCGGGATGACTTTATGGAAGAGCCCGTAAAAGGCTATTTCAGATTGTTTCCGGGGAACGAAGTGAGGTTCCGCTGGGCATATTTCATTAAATGCACAGGCTTCAAAAAAGATGAAGCCACGGGCGAGATACTTGAGGTTTACTGTGAGTATGATCCCGCGAGCAAAGGCGGGAACTCCCCTGACGGAAGAAAAGTAAAAGGTACTATACACTGGGTTTCAGCGGCGCATGCGATCGATGCCGAAGTGCGGCTCTACGACAGGCTCTTTGATCATGTCGATCCGAACAGGCCCGATGAAGGAAAAGACTGGCTTGACAATCTTAATCCGAATTCACTCACTGTGCTTTCGAACTGCAAAATTGAGCCATATCTGAAAAGCATTGAGCCGGGATTCACCTGTCAGTTTGAGAGACTTGGTTACTTCTGTGCTGACATTAAAGACTCAGCCCCCGGAAAGCCCGTGTTCAACAGGACAGTTACACTTCGCGATACCTGGGCGAAAGTGAACAAGTAAGCAATTAAAAAAGGGCGACTGAATAAAAGAGTTTGAATTCTCAATTTTATTTCCTTTATTTCAGTCGCTTAACAGATTTTTACGAGAACCAAAGTGAGAACCGGCAGAATATTTTTAACGATCTTTATGATCCTTTCATTTTTCGTCATCCTTAGCGACACTCTGTACGCGCAGGAGGAGAAAAAGGAAGAGAAAAAAGAAGAAGAACTTCTCGAGCCTCCTGCACCGGTTGAAGTACCTGAAGAGTCGGGAGCTTTCGAACGGGGTTACAACAAGGAGATGCCCGATGAGGGTTCTTTGGTCGCATCTCCTGATCTGCTTCTGGGCTACTTCACAGCGAAATCATCCCAAAAGGAAACGGCTTACAGCAAGGCCGTAGTCGGTGCAAAATCCGAGCTCGCCATTCAGCTGAATGACAAGATCAACGGATATCAGGCCTCACTGAAAAAGGAGAAATTGCCTGACAGCAAAGCGATCTTCGAAATGTTTGCCCAAGCTACCGACTCGGTAAAAAAAGACCTCCTCGCCAAGCCGCAGATCATCGACAGTTCGGTGGTACAGGTTTCTGACGGCTGGGAAGCCAGCGTTCTGATGGAGGTCAAGGTAACCGATCTTGAAAAAAAACTTGTTGATCTGACGAAAGACAAACCCGCCCTCGCCAAGACGAAGCTCTTCAAGGAAATGGCTGCAGCCAGCGCAGTTAAAGAAGAATAATAGAACGCGGATGACGCTGATTTACACGGATTGAATCTGAAATAAAAACAAAAAGGCACAAAGATTTTCTTTGTGCCTTTCCGGTTTTAAAGATGCAGTGTTTTATTTCAGGAGAATCATTTTTCGTGTGAGAATTGTGCCATTACATTCAAGTGTGTAAAAATAAATTCCGCTTGGGATTCCCGCCGCATTGAAGTTTACCGTGTAACTGCCGGGGAGTTTTTCTTCATTGAGAAGAACGGCGATCTGTTTACCGAGAGCATCGAACACAGTCAGTTTCACATTACCCGCGCTTTTTATCGAATAGGGAATGTTCGTTGCAGGGTTGAAGGGATTGGGATAGTTTTGTGATAGACTGAATGAGTTTGGGCCGCTCCCTTCGTATTCATTAATTCCGGTAATGTACTGATAGGTCGCAGTTGCTACCGTACCGGAAATGCTATGTGAGTTTTCTGACTTATTGTAGAACATCGAAAACTTTCCTGAAGTGGAATTCCAGGAACCATTGCTCCATAAGAAATATCTCCCTAAGGCCGAATTTCCGTAGAGATCGTGCTGATACTCCACTTTGGAATAATCCACCCATTGGTCTGAGACCATTTTCTGAGTCAAAACTGATACCACCGCACCCTGGCTGTTGTAGTTTAGAGTGGATTTGTACGACGGTTTCCAAGTGTTGCTGGTCCAACTATAGCTTGTGTTGTTTAGCAATATTCCTTGGGGGTCATACTCCCATGTGTTTCGGGAAAGGTATCTCCACTCATTGTTAAGCCAATTTGCGTATTCATAAGATGCCAGTTTGTCAGTGGTGCTAAAGTATGAATAGTTGCGTATAATCCCATTAGTCCAGCCGTTATTCCAAAACTGGGTGAGATAAGAGGTTAGACGATGCATACCATCGAATGTAGAAGTGGTCATGGCGGAATTAATCAGTGAACCATTGTCCCACCTTTGTGTAATGGAGATGTTTTGGTTCCCGGATTCGTCGTAATAATAAGTGGTTTTTGAGACACTCTCCCATGTGTTGAGACTGTCACTCCAAGTCTCATAAAATGAGTATTCGAGTCTGTTATTTTGATCGTAATAGTAATGTATCTGATCAAGATCTTTCCACGCTCCGTTTATATACAAGGAGTTGCGTGCAATAAGAGGGTCCCCGTCATTCGTGTACATGTAATATGACCCACTGTAAAATTCCCAAACATTATTTCTCATGTACTCTGTCAGAAAAGAGGAAACATTCCCGTGGTCTTCATATAAGTAAGTATATCTTACTGTATCACCGGTTATAACCTCCGGATAGTACTTTGAAGATGAAGAGTTTGCCATACCGGGAAAACCGGACCGGTCCAGCGCATTATACTGACCAGCAACGATGCTGTAAAGCATGCACATAAAGAGAGCAGTTTTAAAGTATTTGAGGTTCATTTTCGAGTCCAAATTTTATTTGATAAAAGTTTTTCCATACGACCATGATTTTTTTTCAATCTGTAGTTCTATTTCAGAAGAACCATTTTACCAGTCCGGGTTTCCCCTCCCGCAGTAAGTTTGTAGAAATAAACTCCGGAAGGAAGGTCTCTTGCATCGAAGGATTCGGTGTAATTACCCGGTATTTTTTCTTCATTTACCAGGACTGCTTGTTCATTGCCCAGCATGTCATACACTGCAAGTTTAACTTTGCGGGTCGCGTTCAAGGTGAAACTGATGTTTGTAACCGGGTTGAATGGGTTAGGATAATTGGGCAATAGCTCAAGAGTGAGTGGAAGCGTTTCTTGATTTTCAATCGCAGTCGGGTTCAGCAAGTATGAGGCAGTTGCACTGATCGCGGTGACAATGTTAAAGTCTGCCATTTCGTTATAGTAGAGATATATTGTACCCCAGTCAGGATACCAGTTGCCCTGATCAGACTTTCTTTGGAACAGGCCGTTGACAGCGTTTCCATTCGCGTCGTAGTTGTAAGTATAACGAGCCCAGTCGTACCAGTTTCCGTTGTTTAAGTATTGAAACAGTTTCGTGAGCATGTGTCCGGCTCCATCGTAGGTGAACTCGCCTCTATCGGTTAAAGTCCAGTTCCCACCAAGCCATTGATAGAACAACCAGGTCAGAATATTACCATGACTGTCGTTTGTATATGATTCTCTCTCGGAGTTGGTCCATTGATTATTTTCCCAATACTGGTACATCCATGAAATACAGTATGAATTGGAGTCATATCCCCAGGAGTGCTTTTCAAAGTTCTTCCAGGATTCATTTACCCAATACTCCAGGGTTCTGGTGAGGTTGTTGTTATTGGCATCAAATGTCCAGGAAAGTCTGGACGAATTAGCCCAATCGTTGTTGAACCAAAACGCCCGTATCTCGGTGATGAGATTTCCGTTGGGATCGTATTCATACAAGTATCTCCCTATTGGTCTAAACACATTGTTCTCCCACAGGTCTTCCTCCATGGATAGAAGATTCCCCGCGCTGTCATATTGACAGATGCGCCTGGAAGTTATCAGCCATGTGCTGTTCTCCCATTTCTGGAAAAGAATGTAAACCATGTTGCCATTCTGATCACAGCTGTAAGTAGACTTAAGGAAGTTTGACCAGATGTTATTTCTCTTGACCTTGGTTACCATATCCTTCAGGTGATAATACCCGTCATATGAGAATTCGTAACGGGTGGTATCGCCCGTGACATCAACCGGGAGATAACGTCCTGCCATGGTAGCGGATGATTTAAGAAATGACAAATGCCCGGAGGGATCTGCAATTACCCCGTATCTGCTCCCATTTAGTTGATGACTGTTTTGGACATGCTGAACTTGTCCAACAGTTATACATGAAAGCGCTGAGAAAAGGATGATGATCCTTGAAAAGATAGAATACATTTTTATCCTCCTGAATAAAATGTAGATGTGTGTAAAAGTGGGCTGTCATCCATGTCAGGATGAAGAGTAGTGGGGGGGAGAGAACAGCAGGAATTGATGACATGGCAGGGTCTAACTTCAGACCGGCAGCCGTTATTTGCGACCATAAAATACCCCTCTGACTGTTATGGCCGTTGAGTGTTGTGCTGGTCGAAATTCTTGTTAAATGAATAAAATCTGCAATTATTGCATTTTTCGTGAGGGAATTTTCCTGGGAAGGGCCTTCAGCGGTCGGGATTTTTCGGAAGGATTCCGTATTACCTGAATTAAATGTTCTATTTTCTCTCGACATTAAAAACATTTTCCCTCCCTCAGGAAAAATAGCTCATAGTACAGTTCGAAGGTAAAAAAAATCCCGGGCATTGTCAAGTGCCCGGGAAAATATTTTTTGGTGATGAATGAGTCCGCAACTGTTGAATTTAAATCAGCAATTGCGACGCTTTATACCATAAACTAATATCGCTTTTGTGGCCTCATGGCTTACAACTCATCACTTTTTCCGTCGCAGCGGATCACCACTGATTCCTCATCATCTTCTTGGAATCATAAGGTGCCGGATTGCCGCCCAGGTATTTATTGAACCACTCGAGGTGGGCATTGTAGTAGAGTGGCATTGATTTTGTGTGTGAGGGCCAGTGACCGTCGTTGTCGAAGACGATAAGACGTGATTCGATGCCGAGTTTCTGCAGGGCGGTGAAATACTCGAGGCTTTGGTTGTATGATACGCGGTAATCTCGCTCACCCGTGATGATGAGGGTCGGGGTTGAGAAGTTTTTAACATATTCTGATGGACTGTGCTCTTTGTAGAGTTTCGAGGTCCAGGGGGTGCCTTTCAGATCCCATTCGGGGAACCAGAGCTCCTCGGTTGTGCCGTAGAATGATTCAAGATTGTACAATCCCATCATCGAAACGAAGCATTTGTATCTCTTCGTAGTAGCCTGCAGCCAGTTCATGAAATACCCGCCGTACGACCATCCCATGGCACCAATTCTGCTTTTATCTACATAAGGAAGCGACTCGAGGTAATCGGTAACCTTGTGAATGTCTTCCACCACTTTGCCGTTCCAGTCACCTGAAATGGCGGCGGTGTATTCCTGTCCGTATCCTGTTGAGCCATGGGGATTAGGAATAACATAAATGTAACCATAGCCGGCGTATAATTGGTTATCTCCACGGTATGCATCGGCCCACTGGCTTTGTGGTCCGCCGTGAACATTAACAACAACAGGATATTTCTTGTTCGGATCGAAACCGTGCGGTTTAACGATCATGGTATGAACTTTTTTACCGTTCGCGCCCTCAACCCAGTGGTGTTCAACGGGACGGAAATCGACTTCTTCAAGCAAATCTTTGTTGTAAAAGGTGAGTTGTGTTTCTTTTCCCGATGCCAGTTCGAGTGAATACACTTCGGCGGGAAGATGATTCAGTCGGTATGAGTAATAGATTGTTTTCCCGTCAGGCGCGATCGAAAAGCCACCGAGGTTCTTCTTCGCAATAATTTCTTCGATCTTAAGGTCATTAATGTTCACCCGGTAAAGTGGTGAATATCCGCCAACCTCGCCGGTGAACCAGATGTTCTTTGAGTCGGGGGCCCACTGGATATCGGTAACCCAATTGTCAAAGGCTTCCGTGATAACTTTTACAATACCTGTTGAAAGTTCATGGATCGCGATACGGAATCGGTCTGATTCATAGCCGGGGATGGCCTGCATTCTGTATGCGAGCCATTTTCCGTCGGGTGAGAAGACGGGATGCCCGTCCCACGCTTTATTCGGCTTGGTTATGTTCTGCGGTTCACCGCCTGAAAGGTCGAGCATCCAAAGGTCTGAATTGGTGGTTGAAACCTGGTCTTTCTCACGGTTGGAAGCAAAGACGAGAGACTTTGAATCGGCAGAGAAGTTGAAACCCACACCACCTCCGAGCATGAATATCGGGGAGTGATATTCGCCCGGGGTGACATCCTTAAGTGTGCCCGTGGAAAGATCATACAAGAAGATGTGTGACCAGAGGTCATCCTCGTACTCGGTCCAGTGGCGAACGAAGAGTTCATCGGAAATGTGAGCGTGGATCGGACCCTCTTTGAACGAGTCGTAAATCGACCTGTTGCAATCGTCATTCTCACCGCACTCGGCATAAACCTTTGATGCAAAAGCGATCTTCTTCCCGTCAGGTGAGATAACGGGATCATTCACCCCCATATAGAAAGATGTGAGGGTTTTCACTTCTTTTGACGAGAAATCGTACCTGTTGAGTTGTGAAGAACCATCCTGCCATGAGACAAAGTAAAATGAATTGCCATCGGGCGCGAAGATGGGGGAGTACCATCCCGTTAGCCCCGGATTGAGTTTTTCTTCGGTATTATCTTTTGTGTTGTATGCCATAAGGTCGGTGTAGGCCGCCCCTTTTTTCATGTCGTAGCGTGTGACTGAATAGAGGAGAAGGTCCCCTTTGGGGGAAACCGCGGGGGCGCTTACATTTTTCACCCTGTATATATCATCGAGTGTGAAAGCCCTTTTCTGTGCGAACGAGGGGGTGAGAAGGAGTACGATGAATAGAAGAAAAGTCAATTTTTTCATGTAAATTAGATGTTGTTTTATAAAAATTTAACTAAAAGATAACAGACAAGATAAGCAATTGCCGCTTATTCAGGAAGACAGATGGAAAGTGTAAAAATCACAATAAACGGAATGACCTGCATGCACTGCGTGAAAGCAGTTGAAGTGGAACTCTCTGAACTTCAGGTTAATGTGCTCGGTGTTAAAATTGGATCAGCCGAGGTGCGATTTGATCCTGCCAAAGTGAAAAAGAGCGAAATTGAGGACGCTGTGAAGAACGCCGGTTATGAAGTTGTCTCGATAGAGGAACTGAAAGGTTAGTTCGATCGTTAAAAACTAATAAACGGT
>RHKR01000108.1 GCA_008363265.1 Chlorobiota bacterium | reverse complement strand
ACGAACGCCATTAAATTCTCCTTCCCGGGCTCTGTGATCACCATTTCGGTTGTAATTAATGATAAAGAAGTGGCGATAAGTATTTCTGATCAGGGCACCGGGATGGATGAGGAAACTATACAGAAGCTTTTCCGACCCGATGTTTTCCATTCGACTCACGGCACCAATCATGAGCGTGGCACGGGACTCGGACTTATCCTCGTAAAAGAACTGATCGAAAAGCAGAATGGTCGGATCACCGTTAAAAGCAAACCGGCAGAGGGAAGCACTTTCACTTTCACTCTGCCGGTCGCCGTTTAATCTGATTTAAGTCAGTTAATTATCTCAATTATCTCGCCTTCGTACATAAATCTTACATTTCTTCCCAACGCCAGTATCTGCGCGATCGATTTATCCTTGAATGCAAGTTTGAAGTATTCATCGGAACCGAAATTGATCTGCTGCAGTCCCTTGTTCTTCTGATACTCTATGTAAGAATCGACCCAGTATCCTGAATTCTTGTAGAAAGCCCTTCCGCCCGCATCCTGAATGCTGACCTGACTTCCATTGTTGTTTTTACCGGGGTCGGTGTTCTTCTTCTCAACATCCCTGTGATTGAGCTGGTCGGCACCGGCGTAGTCTCTTACCTGTTCGCTCGCCGTTGTGCCACCCATCCCCTCCTTGGTTTGAAGATTCTCAAAGTCACCCTTGAAAACCGTCGGAGAGATATCCTGGAAACCATCCGCGTCTTTCAGATTGGGTGAGAGAGGAGGCCTCTGATTATTGGTGATCTGCTCATCCTCAAGGATCAGGAAAGCTGTGTAAGGAGTGATCAGTCCATACTTTTTGGAAAGCATTATGATCTCATCCTTAAGCTCTTTGCTTTCACCGTTGAGCCGGAGCAGATCCAGGAGATGTCCGGTACGTCTCATTGCCCAGATAACAGGTATGAACTGGTGCTCACCCTCATCCTTCGAGCTTACAGGGACATCAAATGTGAATTTCTTTCCGTTTCTGATCCCCGATAGTGTTATGGTACCGTTTCCCTCCAAAAGGCCGGTGAATGTGGCCACACTCCCTTTATAGATATCCACCTTTTCCGATGGATAGGTCATTTTGAGTGTAAGCCCGAGAGAGGCCGTTATTACCACATCCGTTAGAACCGGTGACTCGATCTTGCCGAAGAAACTGCTTATAATGACCTCCACTTCACTGTTGGGAGGTGAATAGTTTCGGATGCCGCCTGTCTTCATGGCGATCTTGTCAAGCAGATGGATATTTATGTCGTACCCGACACCGAAGGTGAAGACCTTCTTCCCTTTGATCAGATCCTTGTCGAGTTTTTCGGCGAGTTTCGCTTCATCCCTCTCCCCTATCGTTGGTTTCCCGTCGGTTATGAAGACCACATAATAGGGTCTGCCATCCGTGAGCTTCTCACCCAAGGCAAGTTTAAGTGCTTCCTCGATATTCGTTCCACCGACAGATTCAAACTTGCGCACTTTGGTTTCAGCAAGTTTCTTCGTTTCCGCGTCTGCTTTTCTGAAAGAAGTGAACAGCTTCTCGGCCTGGGTTCCAAACTTGATTATCTGAAAATTATCCTGATCCTTCAGTCTGTTAATGCAGTAAACGAGCGCGTCCTGGGCTGCCTGCAGCTTTTCACCTGCCATACTACCGGATACATCGAGCACAAAGACCACATCCTTCGGAACATATTCAGTTACGAATTCCTTGTCATCGGGAGCAAATGTTAGCAGGAAGAACTCCTGATCTTCATCGCTTTTCCAGACCATCAGATCGGCAACACTTCCCTTTTGAGTGGTGTTTATGAAGAGAAGGTAATCCTTGTCAGGTTTTACACCTTTTTCTTCATACGATGCGGTGAAGTTGTGGTCGTCCTTCCGTTCTGATCTCGTTTCGTGGGTTGGAGAGTAGATGTTCAGTATCCTGTTCTTCGACTTTATTTCTGTTTTCACTGAAACCTTGTCGAGTGGTTTCGAGGAGAACTTTTCAGTGTTCAGGGGGTAGAGGTACTTTACAATTCCATTGTCGTAATCAAGATTCTGAACGTATTCGATCTCAACTTTTCTTTCTGACCTCGGTTCGATCGGAAATATCTTCAGAGTATATATATTTCTGCCGGTGTACTCAAGCAGAGCGGGATCCTTGCTTTTGGCAACGATCTCCTGATAGAGTTTCCTGGCCTGTTCGGCGTCAAGCAGTTCGGCTTTGTACTCTTTGCCGCTTACATACATCTTAAATCCGGTTATCACCGCGCCCTCGGGGATCGGGAATATGTACTGACCTTCAAGCCGGTGATCAAGCGGATTGTAGAACATCTGATCGATCTTCGTTTTCGCCACCAAACCGTCAATGGTCACTTTCACATCATGGTATTTCACCTCAAGGGGAAACGGGTCGCGCCATCCCGGCCCCGGGTGAGGCCTCGGCGGATCAGGTATGATGATGAAGCCGTCCCCAAACAGGTTGGGTACGGCCACTATCATCAGGAGCATCAGTTTGAAAATCGTCTTCATTTTAGTCCCAGTTCGGTTCTGATCGACTCGATCATTACACTGCCAAATGTATTCTGACCCGGAGTGGTATCCACCTTGGCCAGATAGTCATTTCTCAATTTTTCGTATTTCTTTATTTCGTTCTTTATCTGGGCCCTCTTGGCGTCATATTGCGCGATCAGTTCCTTGATCTTTGCTTCGCCAAGTCCCTGAAGTTCTTCAGGCAGATCTGAGGTTTTAATGTCCTTGAGGCTGAAACCTTCCTCTTTTGAAGCATCGATAAGATCCCAGGCAGAGTTGTTGTAAAATTCTGTGGCTTTAGCCCCGGCTCTCTGAACCGCTGCACTTGGAGCTGACATCATCGCGTTGTTGTCTTCCTGCTCCTGTCTCGCCTTGGCTTCCTTGCCGCCTTTCGAGAAGTAGAGGTAAGTGCCGTTCAGTTCCTTGTTAAGCTCGATCATCACGGAGTCATAGGGTGTCGGTTTTTCCTCGGCCGCAAGGTTCTGATCGATGAACATGAAAGAACCGCTACCGATCTTTGCTCCATCCCGCCACGTTTTCGACTCATCGTTGTCGGGATTACCGCAGTAGATCGTGTTGATCTTTATCCCCATGTCGGCCGCTTTTTTGCAGACATTTCTGTAATCTATGATTCCCTGATTGAAAGGTTCATTTCCGGCGATAATTATCACGTTTACAGCGTCACTTCCCTTTTCCCAATCGAGCTTCAAAAGTGCCTGCTCGATCACCGCGCCGCAGTATTCGGCACCACCATTGGTCACAAGACCGAAAAGGTGCTCAGATACACGGTCGAGGTCCTGGCTGAGTGAGTCAACCATTCTTATATAGTGTGAAGTGTTGGAGAGACCATCGTTACCGTATTCAAAAAGTGAGATGCTTAGTTCCAGTTTTGTGTCAGCCATGTCACCAGATATCGCGGCCATTTCGTTAACGATCCTCCACAATTCCTGACGTGCCTGATTGATCAGACCGTCCATGCTGTTGCTGGTATCGAGAAGGATGGCGAGATTGATTTTCTTGACATTCCCTTTCTTGGCAACCGCGTTCGGAAGGATGGCGGTGGTCAGGAAAAGAAAGATCAACAGGCTTGTAAACAACTTTTTCATTTTAAGTCTCCGGTTTAATTCTACCTGCTTATACTTCACGCGCCCGCTATTGTTCCCCCGGAATTGTTAACAAACTGTTTACACCGAATTACGACTCCCGTTCACCCTCTTTTGATTAACTTTATTTCTTGAAAATTTTGAATTTCAGATTTCAACCAACCGTAATTTTCCAATGGAGAATAAATGTTCAGTTTAATACCCCGTTCCGAATTTGACCGTGTGAAAGCCCTCGGAAGGGATGACTTTAAGGATTTGCAGCTATTTGCCGACATGTGCAGATACAACACTTTTATTATGGTTAAAAAGGCCGGTTCAGGTCATCTCGGAAGCAGTTTTTCAGCAGCCGATATCATAACTTATCTCTACCTGCGCAAACTTAACACCCTCGAAACCGGGTTCGACTCTCCCGACCGCGACATCTACTTTTCATCGAAAGGGCACGATGTGCCGGGATTCTACTCCTTGCTATACGCCCTCGGAGTACTCGGTGAAGAGCAGGCTCTGATGCTTCGCAGGCTGAATGGCCTTGATGGCCATCCAGAGGTCAGGATCCCCGGCGTGGAGGCATCTACCGGTTCGCTCGGAATGGGAATTTCAAAGGCGAAAGGCATGGCCTGGGCCAAGAAATACCTCGGCGCCGGAGGAAAGGTTTTCGTTCTCACTGGTGACGGTGAGTTCCAGGAAGGACAGATATTTGAATCACTTCAGGCTACCGCGCATCAGCAGGTGAACAATGTTACCGCGATCATCGATCATAACAAGTACCAGACCGACATGCTCGTGAAGGATGTGAACAACATCGAAGACCTTACAGAGAAAGTAACCGCCTTCGGTTGGCATGTTGAGCGGATAGACGGACATGACTACAACCTTCTCCACGAAACACTTCTTAAACTCGATTCGGTAGCTGACAAGCCAAAGCTGATCATTGCCGATACAATCAAAGGAAAAGGCATCTCTTTTATGGAGACACCTGTGGCCGATTCGGAAACAGGAAAAGCCTTCTACAAGTGGCACTCAGGAGCCCCGGATGATGTGACTTTCAAGGCAGGTCTCAAGGAGCTCATGGAAAGGATCGAGAAACAAGCGGAGGCACTCGGAATCGACCCTGTCGAACTTCCTGTTATCGAAGTTGATAGCGCTCCACCTTCAAAGCTCGCGAAGGAGTTCGTTACCGGAGCTTATGGTGAGACCCTGGTCGAACTTGCGAAAACCAATGACAGATTCGTTGTGCTCGACGGTGACCTTTCAGCCGACTGTAAACTCAGGAAATTTGAGAACACCTATCCCGGCCGTTTCATTGAGAACGGTATCGCGGAGCAGGATATGGTTTCTATGGCGGGTGGGTTGGCCAGAATGGGTCTGATCCCGGTGGTTAACACGTTCGGCAGTTTTTTAGCCGCAAGAGCCAATGAGCAGATATACAACAACTCCACCGAGAAAAGAAAGATCGTTTACACCTGCCACTTCTCCGGTATGATCCCGGCAGGACCGGGCAAGTCACACCAGAGCGTCCGCGACATTTCCCTTTTCGGAGCACTCCCCAACGCCACTATCATGCAGCCCTGCAACGCTCATGAAACTAAACTTGTCACCGAGTACGCGATCAACTCTCCCGATGAGGTTTGCGTTATCAGGTTGAATATCGGACCTTCACCAGAGACAATTGTGCTCCCGGCTGACTACAGGTTCGAAAAAGGGAGAGGCACCGTTCTGACCAAAGGCAACGACGCGATACTCTTTGCATACGGCCCCGTGATGCTTCATGAAGCTCTTGTGGCTACCGATCTTCTGAACAGGATAGAGTTCGGATTAAAGGTGGTTAACATGCCTTGGTTGAACCACGTTGACGCAGCATGGCTGGGTGAACTTGTTATTGACTATAACAAGATATTCGTGCTTGAGGATCATTCGAATTATGGCGGTCTGGGTGACAGGCTTCTGAACGCGCTTGTACAGAATCAGGACCTCGGTTCAAGAACATTCACAAAACTTGGGCTGGATGAATATCCGGAGTGTGGCACCCCTCTGGAGGTTCTGGAATTTCACAGACTCGACGGGAAATCGCTCGCCGAACGTATCGCGGGACTTGGCAACATCGACGACATGATCGAGTCAACAAAGGATATGCAGGCCAAATACACGGCAGATGCTCCTCAGTAAACCTGACTGATCCGATATTCAAAAGAGGCTGACCCGAAAGAGTCAGCCTCTTTTTTTTAATTATTCAGAGTCGCCGTTCTTTATCTGATCGGTGGTAATACCTTTTGCGAGACAGTAGTATTCATTGGTAAGAACCTGTAACCTCTCGGCAAGGTTTACCAGCATTTTTTTCACCAGATCGGGGTATTTTTCAATCAGTTTTTCCATCGGCAGGTTCAGATTCAGCACAACTGACTCTTCATCAGCGATCAGTGTGGCAGTCCTCGGGCGATCGAGTATGATACTCATTTCTCCGATAACCATTCCCTTTTCGGCGAACTCAGCCACTTTCACGTCTTCCTTGTACACACCGATCTTTCCGCTAACAAGGATAAAAAGTTCTTTATCCTGAGCGTGCTCACGCGTAATTACATCTCCGGCTTTAAATATCTTCATCGGACTTCCTTTAGTTGGATGAGAATTTTAACAGATAAGCTTTAATAAATTTATAAATGTCACCATTCATAACACCCTGCGTGTCAGAGGTTTCTACATCGGTTCTATGGTCTTTTACCATGTTATAAGGGTGAAAAACGTAACTTCTGATCTGACTTCCCCACTCGATCTTCATTTTATTCTTCTCCACCTCGTTTTTGGCGGCGCTCTGTTTTTCCTTTTCGATCTGATACAGTTTCGACTTCAGCAACTTCATTGCCCTTGTTTTATTCTGTATCTGCGATCTTTCACTCTGACAGGCTGCCACAACTCCTGTGGGCATGTGAGTTATCCTCACAGCGGTTTCAACTTTATTCACGTTCTGGCCCCCTTTTCCGCCTGAACGGTATGTGTCGATCCTGAGGTCGGCGGGATTAACGTCGATCAGAATATTATCATCCACTTCAGGAATTACTGAAATGGCGGCGAAAGATGTGTGCCTGCGCTGATTTGAATCGAATGGCGATATTCTTACAAGTCTGTGCACACCCGCTTCGGCCTTAAGATAGCCATAAGCGAAATCACCCTCAACTTCCACTTCCGCGCTTTTAATTCCGGCACCATCGCCGTCAAGTATGTCAACAATTGTTGCTTTCAAACCGTTCTCATCACAGTAGCGGAGATACATCCTCAGGAGCATGTCCGCCCAGTCCTGTGCCTCTGTACCGCCGGCGCCGGAATGAACCGTAACGATGCAGTTGTTACCGTCCTCCTCACCTGAGAGCATGTTCTTGAACTCAAGTTCTTCTATGCTCCTGGCGAGTTTGTCGATCTCTGCCGTAATATCATTTGTAAGCGATTCGTCTTCGGCTTCAGCGGCCATCTCGACCAGTTCGCCTACAGAGACCGACTCATTCTGAAGCGTCTCCCAAAGTTCGATCCATGTGGACAGTTTCTTACTTTCCTGAA
>RHKR01000107.1 GCA_008363265.1 Chlorobiota bacterium | reverse complement strand
CGACACTACCGTTGGCAACATAAAGTCGTTCTTCGGTAATGAGAAATATTACAAGATCATATAGGACCTGATGGCTGCCAAACCACACCATGATGATGAAATATTAGGTAAAGCGTACGACTCGAAGCTGATGAAAAGGCTTCTCGAGTTCGTGAAGCCCTACAAAAAGTATGTTGTTCTGGCCATTCTTCTGAATATTTTGGTCGCCGGGCTCGGACCGCTCCGCCCCTGGCTTACCAAAGTGGCGATCGATGATAAAATATTGAACAAAGACTTCGACGGGCTCGTGATACTGACCCTCGGTCTCTTTGGCGCGCTCGCTGTTCAGGCGGTGATCCAGTATGTTCTTACCTACTTCACGCAGCTTCTTGGACAGAAGACGATCCTCGATCTCAGGAGGAGGCTCTTCAGACATACCCAGAAACTCTCGGTCAGTTTCTTCGACAAGACACCGATCGGAAGGCTGGTAACCCGTGTTACGAACGATGTGGAGTCGCTCAACGAACTCTTCACTTCCGGTATAGTGATGGTTTTCAGCGATGTATTCATCATTCTCTGGATCCTCGGATTCATGTTCTTTATCGACTGGCAGTTGTCGCTGATCACCCTTTCGGTTCTGCCCTTCCTGATCTACGGAACATTCCTCTTCAGGAAAAAGGTGCGTGAGTCATACCGCGATATCAGGATGTACCTCGCGAGGCTTAACTCGTACATGCAGGAGCACATCACCGGCATGAGCGTTACCCGTCTGTTCAACAAAGAGAAGGATGAAGCAAAGACCTTCGCCAAGATAAACGGTGACCACAGGGATGAGAATATCAGATCGGTGTTCTACTACGCCATCTTTTTCCCCGGTGTGGAGTTGATCTCTTCGGCTGCCATTGCCCTTATAATCTGGTATGGCGGCGGTCAGGTGGTGCAGGAGCAGATATCACTCGGCGTGCTTTTCGCGTTCATTCAGTATACTGAAATGTTCTTCCGGCCGATCCGGGACCTTTCTGAAAAGTACAATATCATGCAGACGGCCATGGCATCATCGGAGCGGATATTCACACTGCTTGATGATCAGACGATGATACAGAACCCTGAAAACCCGAAACCGCTCGGACAGGTAAAGGGGAAGATCGACTTCGAGAATGTCTGTTTCGCTTACAATCAGGATGATTACGTGCTGAAAAACATCTCTTTCTCGATCAATCCCGGCGAAACTGTAGCCATAGTTGGTGCAACAGGCGCGGGAAAAACCAGCATTATAAACATTCTTACCCGCTTCTACGACATCAACAAGGGAAGCATCAAGGTTGATGGAGTCGATATCCGCGAAGTTGACAAGAGGGAACTGAGGCAGAAGATATCGATCGTGCTGCAGGATGTGTTCCTCTTCTTCGGTACGATCAAATCGAATATCGGCATGAACGATCCTGCCATTACCGATGAGATGATCGAGGCCGCCGCCCGCCATGTAGGCGCGCACCGTTTCATCGAGCTTCTTCCGAAGAAGTACGACGAACCGGTAAAAGAGAGGGGCGCGACACTTTCCGTGGGGCAGAAGCAGCTTGTTTCGTTCGCCCGGGCACTCGCGCATGATCCGCAGATACTTATTCTTGATGAGGCCACCTCAAGCGTTGATACCGAGACCGAGAAAATGATACAATCGGCCATCGATACACTTCTCGAAGGAAGAACGGCCATTGTTATCGCCCACAGGCTTTCGACCATCAGAAATGCCGACAAGATCATCGTTATGCACAAAGGCGAGATGAAGGAGATGGGAACGCACGAAGAGCTCCTCGAAAAGAGGGGGCTATACTTCAAGCTCTACCAGCTCCAGTACAAAGATCAGGAAATCGCTGCCTAACCACCCCTTTTATGTGATCACGCACGCCATTATCCCCGAAATGGCGTGCTTTCACGCACCTTCCGTTTTTTTACTCTCCCGGATGTGTTATATTTCAGCAGATCAATAAAATTTATACATACGGAGATACAGTCATAATGTCACTAACCCCTTTCATGACCCTTGAAAGGTACATCATCGAGCAGGAGCGGAAGCATCCCGAGGCAACGGGTGCCCTCTCGAGGATCCTTTCAGACCTTTCAATAGCCGCAAAAATAATTTCGAGAGAAGTGAACAAAGCCGGTCTTGTTGAGATACTCGGCTTTACGGGCGACACCAATGTTCACGGCGAATCGGTAAAAAAACTTGATATCTATGCTCACGACATGCTCTTCAAGGCAATGGACCATGGCGGTCAGCTCTGCATCATGGCCTCTGAGGAGGAAGAGGATATCATCCACATCCCGCACCACTTCGAGATCGGAAAATATGTTCTTCTGTTCGATCCTCTTGACGGGTCATCGAACATCGATGTGAACGTGAATATCGGCACCATCTTCAGCATTTACAAGAGGGTGTCGGAAGGCGATGGCCCCGGTACGCTTGAAGATTGTCTGCAGCCGGGCGTTGAGCAGGTTGCTGCAGGATATGTAATTTACGGCTCCTCAACCATGCTGGTCTATACCGTTGGTGAAGGGGTGCACGGATTCACGCTCGACCCTTCGATCGGTGAATTTATTCTTTCACACCCTGATATGAAGATACCGAACAAGGGGAAGATCTACAGCATTAACGAAGGCAACTACAAATATTGGCACCCCGGACTGAAAAAGTACATTAAATGGCTTCAGGAAGAGGAAAAAGAGACGGGAAGACCCTACTCGACCCGCTACATCGGATCGATGGTTGCCGATGTTCACCGCACACTCCTTTACGGCGGCATCTTCATGTATCCTGCCGACAGCCGAAACCCGAAAGGGAAGCTTCGCCTGATGTACGAGTGCAATCCGGTTTCGATGATCATCGAAGCAGCCGGCGGCAAAAGCATCGACGGCTACAAAAGGATACTGGAGGTAAAACCGGAATCACTGCACGAAAGATGTCCGATCTTCATCGGAAGTCCGTACGATGTGGATAAAGTGGCGAAATTTATCGCGGATACAGACGCCGAGCTTGAAAAGCCGCTCTGACCGGAAAATTGGAAGTGAAAAAAGGCTGCCCGGCGACGGACAGCCTTTTTTAATGTCTATTCGGGGAGTTTAACTGTTTTCAGTTTTTCTGTTATGATCGAAGCGAGCTGGTCTCTCGTGATCCCCTGAATGGTAAATTTACCGTTAAGAAGCATCACTGAAGGCTCGTCACCCTGTTTGTTCACATATTTGAAGAGCACATAGCCGAGGCGGTTTCTGTCGCTGGCCACTGGTAAATAGTCTTTCAACTCTTCAGCAATGGTATAAACCTGTTTTTCGAGTGAATCTGCGGGGAATTCAATTGTCTTCGGTCCGGGAAGTGTTGTCATATTCTTTGTCCGTCTAAAATATTTTTAATCTCGGTATCAAAAATAATAAAATTCCTAATATAGTAGTGAGTGGCGATCCGCCGCGGCGGATTGAGTAGTGAGAAGTGAGTGATGAGTAGCGAGGAAATCACCTCGCCGCGGCGAATCACATTTCCCCAAATCCTCCACACTCTACACTCCACACTCTACACTCCACACTAAAAGTATTATTCAAGAAAAGTCTTATTAGCTCATTGTTTTACGATCGTATAATTTAGAGAGTAAAATAATTTAAATACTGAAATGATAGACGATACAGCGAAGAAATTTGCGGAACTGACCTGCTCCCTTTCGCGGGAATGCAGCAGAAAAGAGGAATTTTTTGCCAGGTGTTACAACCTCACACCTGCGGAACTAAGGCTGTTGATGCTTTTCGGTGACAAGCAATTTATCTCGATCAGAGAGCTTTCATCGATAATGGGGCTCACGCCGGGGAGGATAACTCACATCCTGACTTCACTTGAAGAGAAAAAACTTGTACAGCGCAGGCAGGACAGCCACGACAGGCGAAGCTTCAATGTTTACCTTACGGGCCAAAGCCGGCCATACATCAACAACATCAACTCCGGGCATGTTTTAGTCCATAAAGAGATATTCGACACGCTCGATGAGGAAACTCAGAAGAACGTGATGAACGTTATGGAGTCGCTGATCCACGCAATGCAGAACTGGATCGTGCATGAGTCGGCAAGAGAAGTCAGCGTTTAATTTCATCCGGTCTGCCGGAACCGGCTCGCGAAGTCAGCGTTTGATCTTAGAAGAAACTGCCTGAACCGGCGAGATCCTCGTCATAAACCAATATGTGGCTCTTCCACGGTGAAAGGTCGATATAGAGGCCCTTCTCCGCGAGTTCAGTTACGGGTCGAATGTAAATCTTGTCGTTCATTACATCGTTGAAAAGCACCTTGTCATCTGAGGTTATGACGTTGAATTTCAGAAAGCATTGTGACTGAACAGGCGAATAGTTCACCACAACCAGGATGTTCCTGACAGCAAGTTTCCACTTCCAAGCCAGCAGGTTGGCATTCGTTTGGTTGTCATCCCACGCTCGATGTACAAAAAGAAGCTCCCACTCCCCATCCCTGAATGCCCTGTCATTGGTGGTCTTCAGCAGTTTTTCGTAGAATTTCTCAATTTTCGGGTGTCGCTGCTCCTTTGCCTCCCGGCCGAGCTGCATCACCTGTTTCAGCTTTTTCCCTTCCCACTGCCCATCCTGATAAAGCATCAGCCCAGGAATTGTAGCCGCGATGGTGGCCGCCGCCATCGATCTTTCGTGGCCGAATACCTGTAAAGCCCTCTCCTCTTCATATTTTTCGGTGTAGCGGACCGATTTCTGCTGAACATTCATGTCGGCTGTAAGGTGGCCTTTTATTTCGGTCGGGCCGTTCTTTACGAGGCGGTCGTAGAGTACCTTGTCGGAAGTGTAATCGAATCCGAGCCTCTGGAGGTCTTTTTCGAGTCCCCAGTAGGTTTCTGCGATGAAAATGAAGCCGGGGTTGAACGATTTTATCTCCTTTATGGCAGCCGACCAGAATTCCTCCGATGTTTCGGGGAACTTGGTTTTGTCAGCCGCGCCGCTCCAGGTGTTTCCGAAGATATTGTTAAGCACCAGCATCGCCATCGAACAGCGGATACCATCGCAGTAGTTGCTGATATTCTGAAGGATGCCCGACATGTAGTCGCGGGTAAGTGGGTGGAAATAGTTCAGCTGGGCTGTATCCCGCCATGCCGGGAAGAAGGGGTCTCTCCCATGGGCGAAATAGAGGCCGGGGTGTTCGGGGATCGTGTAATAGGTGTAGGGTTCCTCTTCCCATGCATGTTTATCAACCTGGAGGAATATCTCGGGATTGTTTATCAATACTTCGCTGGATGAGCCGAAATGGTTCGGCACAAAGTCGAGAATAAGTGCCATTCCGAGATCGTTGAGTTCCTTTTTGAGCGCAAGGAGGTCAGCCTCAGTGCCCAGTACCGGGTTGACTGCATATTCATCAATAGCAAAGGGGGAGCCGATAACATCGGCCTTCGTCCAGTCTTTCAGGGCGGCGTTGTACTGCTTTATCAACTCGGGGGTGAAGCAGCCCTCGCTGATACACCTTGTGCATGTCTTCCAGACGCCGAGGAGCCATACAAAATCGATACCCTTCTCTTTCAGGTCGGTCCAGACCGTGTGAGGGATGTCTTTTAGTTGCGCGTCAGGTCCGAATCTTTTTATCCAGACCCGTGTGTTTATTTCGTAAAGTTTTGGATTGTTCAGCATATAAGTACCCATTCTTTCTTAAATTTGGGCATTCGATCGATTATTTTGATAAACCCCTAAATCTCACCGTTAAACCTACAAAACTTTTTGGTGAAAGGAAAACAAAAATGAAACTTGCCACGCTGTGCTATGTGAAAGACAGAAAGAACGGCACAACGCTGATGATGCACAGGATCAAGAAGGAGAACGACATGCACGAGGGGAAATGGAACGGGCTTGGTGGAAAGTTCGATCCCGGTGAATCACCCGAAGAATGCGTGATCAGGGAAGTGCTTGAGGAATCAGGCCTCCACATTACCAACCCCCGGCTTGAAGGATTCATTACCTTTCCCGCTTTCGACAATATTGAAGACTGGTATGTCTTCGTTTACACTGCCGACGAATTCACCGGCGGGCTGATCGACTCCCATGAAGGTGAACTGCACTGGATCCCTGATGAAAAACTCCTCGACCTCCACCTCTGGGAGGGCGACACCATTTTCATGCGCTGGCTCGGCTCCGGCAAGATATTCTCCGCGAAATTCGAATACGACAAGGGGGAGTTCACCGGTCACTCCGTTGTGTTTTATTGAGGGGATGGCAAGCACCGGAGCAGAAAAACTTTCCGTTTAAATAAATATTTGTTATATTGTTCATTAGTAATGAAAACTTTTGTTCATTAGTAATGAAAACACTGCCCAAATGATTACTTTACAAACACTTACAGATGTCGTGGCCCGTCAGAGGGAGTTTTTACTCTCCACTCCAACGGGAATTCCGCGGGAAAAATTCCCCGAAATTACGCCGAGATCAGGTGTTGCTTCGATAATTACAGGAATAAGAAGATGCGGTAAAAGCACCCTCCTCAGGCAACTGATCGACTCTTCTCCGGGATTCAACTACCTCAACTTTGAAGATGTAAGGCTGTTTCAGTTCGACGCGGGTGATTTCCCGAAACTTGAAGAGACCTTTGGTGAGAGTGACAACCTGTATTTTTTTGATGAGATACAAAACATTGAAGGATGGGAGAGATTTGTCAGAACCCTGCTGAACCAGGGAAAGAAAGTGGTGATCACGGGCTCCAACGCCTCGATGTTGAGCAAGGAACTGGGCACAAAGTTAACAGGCCGTCATGTCGCGACAGAACTCTTCCCATTTTCATTCAAAGAGTTTTGCTCGTTCAATCAGGTTGAACCATCGGTCGCTACCTTCGATCAATTTATCGAACGGGGAGGTTTCCCGGAGTATCTGAGGATAGGCGATCCGAATCTGCTTCAGACACTTCTTATCGATATCCTGATGCGGGACATAATCGTGAGGAACGGTCTCCGGGATGAAGGACTCGTAAAAGAGCTGGCCCTCTACCTTATCACCAACGCGGCAAAAGAGTTTTCTTTCAACTCACTGAAAAACCTCTTTGGAACCGGATCGGTGAACACGATTATATCGATCCTGAACCACTTTGAAGACAGCTACCTCTTCTTCACAATTCAGCAATTCGATTTCTCATACAAGAAGAGAATCGTGGCTCCCAAGAAGATCTACTCGATCG
>RHKR01000106.1 GCA_008363265.1 Chlorobiota bacterium | reverse complement strand
GGATCATCAGGCATACTCGGAGATGAGATCAGACGAAACCTCTATCTTTCAGTTAAAGAGGCTCTGCTTAATGCCGTTAAGCACTCGGGCGCGGGCATGATTAAGATATCGGTCGAGGCAGAGCCGGGCAGGATCGAGATCAGGATCACCGACGACGGGAAGGGGTTCAGAATGGAATCGCAGGCCGAAAAGCTCGGCGGCAACGGCCTGACCAACATCAGAAAGAGGTGCGAGGAGATCGGCGCCACTTCACTTATCGAGAGTTCGGAAGGCGGGGGGACTACGGTCATGATAAACTGCGGGATCGAAAAATGACGCAATCGCGCTATTTGGTTACACGGCGGAATTTCCGATCTTGACGCATGGAAAATAGAGAAATTAGCATCGCCATTGTTGAGGATCACCGCGACTTCCGTGAAGGGCTGGTGAACTTCATCTCATTTTCGCCCGGTTATAGCTGCCTGGCGAACTTCTCATCAGTTGAAGCCGCGCTTGCCGGCCTCCCCGAAGTGGAAGTGGTGCTGCTTGATATCAATCTACCTGGGAAATCGGGAATTGAGGCACTACCGCTCATAAAAGATAAATATCCCGAAGTCAGGATCATCATGATGACGATCTTTGACGACTCCGAAAACATCTTTAACGCGATGCAGGCGGGTGCTGACGGTTATCTGTTGAAAAACACACCGCCTCTTAAGATACTTTCCGCGATTGATGAAGTGGTCTCGGGCGGCGCACCGATGTCGCCCTATATCGCCAGAAAAGTTGTCGATTTCTTCAATAAAAAGAACCAGTCCGGCATAGACTATGAACTTACCCAGCGGGAAAACGAAATACTCGCCCTTCTCGTTGACGGCATTGATTCCCATACCATTGCTGATAAACTCTTTATCAGTTACGAGACTGTCCGCAACCATTTAAGAAACATCTACCGCAAACTGCAGGTGACCTCGAAGGCACAGGCAGTATCGAAAGCCCTCCGCGAAAACCTGATAAAATGACGCGTTTGCGTTATTGATACGCGTATTGCCCCTGTACTAAATTTGTGCAGTTCAATTAATCCAAAGGTAATCGCAATGTGCAGAATCTTTCAACTGACTTTTTTCTTCTTTTTCATTATCGCGGCCGATCTCCTGCCGCAGTGGACCGGAGTAACTTCCCCGACCTCTGACAGATTAAGAAAGGTCCAGTTCCTGAACAACGATCTGGGGTGGATCGCCGGGGAGTCAAGTGTTCTTAAGACCACGGATGGCGGAACAACATGGACCTCATATACAACCAATATAAGTGATACCCGTGGTTTTTTTGCCGTTTCAGCAACAACAGCGTGGATCTGCGGTACATTCGGAAAGATCAGTAAAACAACGGACGGCGGAGCCACTTGGGTGGCGCAAACCACCGGAGCTCCAAATCTTACTTCAATTGAAGCCATTTTCTTTCAGAATGAAAATAACGGCTGGGCAGTCGGTAATGATGGCTTTATGATCAAAACCATCAATGGCGGGACATCCTGGCAGACGGTTACTACAACAGCGACATCAACCCTGAGAAGTATAAAATTCCTTGATAATAACATTGGCTGGGCCGGAGGAGGAACTTCTTTCCTGCGAACAACAGACGGCGGGGTTACATGGGCAAAGATCAATGGTTTTGCCTCGGTGCGGGATATCCACTTTCTCGACGCGAACAGAGGGTTTGTGTCAGAGACATGGGGGCAGGACAATTTTGTCCAAAAAACCACAGATGGCGGAGTAACCTGGACACAGTCAACTACCATCTCAACGGGCCCTTACTACTTCCATGGTGTCTACTTCACGGATGCAAACACCGGTTATGTTGTCGGGAGAACGATGTTTTTCCTTGGTAATTACGGGGCCTATAAAACAACCGACGGCGGTACCACATGGACGGCATTAACAGCGAGTCCCGTTCCGATGTTCGAGAATTTCAGATCGGTTACCTTCACTCCCAACGGAACCGGCTGGGCGGTTGGTGACAACGGAGCGATATACAAGCTCGAAGGCGCAACCTCAGTCGATGAAGAAGGTAGTACACCCGTTGATTTCACACTTGATCAGAACTATCCGAACCCCTTCAACCCGGAAACCGTTATCCGTTTCGCGATGCCCTTCGCGGGGAATGTGACTCTTACGGTTTATAACTCACTCGGTGAAGTGGTTGCCACTCTGGTTGACCGGTTCGTTGAGGCGGGATCGCATGAAGTGGCGTTCAACGCGACAAACCTTCCTAGCGGAATGTACATTTATAAATTAAATGCAGGCAATTTCACATCGGTGAAGAAGATGCTTCTTTTGAAATAGGGGGTGTTTTGGATTGCTCCGGCAGGTCCTCAGGGGAGACCTGCCGGTCGCATTTTAAAGGGGGCTGTTAGTTCGAGAGATACTTTCCGGTGATCGCTTTGAACTCACGGAGGGCTTCGTCAACTTTTGTGATGTCCTTGCCGCCCGCGGTTGCCGACTGCGGTCTTCCACCGCCGCCGCCACCCACGATCCGTGCCACATCACCTACGATCTTGCCTGCCGAAAGGTTCTTGCCTTTGATCAGGTCGTCGGTTACGACGCAGACGAGTCCGACCTTCTCATCAAAAACGGAGAGGAGAAGTCCAACGCCGCTCTTCATGTGGTCGCGGAGGTCGTCGCCGAGCTGTTTCAGTTCGTCGTTGCTCTCGGCTTCGATCTTCGAGTAGTAAAGGTTGATCCCCTCGAAGCTCTCGCCCTGGGCGATAACCTTGGCGAGCTGCTGTTTCTTCATCTGGAGTTTGAAGGCAGCGATCTCTTTCTCAAGTTTCTTCTTGTCATCGAGGAGTTTTTCGATCGTGTCGTTCGCTTCGTGGATCTTATCGAACTGCTGGTTGATGAAACGCTCAACTCCGGCGCCGGTAACGGCTTCGATCCTGCGGACACCGCTGGAGATCGATGACTCGGAGATCACCTTGAACAGGCCGATCTCTGATGAATTGTGAACATGCGTACCGCCGCAGAACTCAACCGATCTGTCGCCGAACTGCACCACATTAACGAGGTCACCGTACTTGTCGCCAAAGAACATAAGCGCGCCCATCTGCTTTGCCTTTTCGATCGGCATGTTGCGGTGGTGGGTAAGGGGGATGTTCTCTCTTAACTGCTCGTTTACGATGGTCTCAATGTCTGTGAGCTCTTCCTTGGTAACTTTTCCGAAGTGTGAGAAGTCGAAACGGAGTCTGTCGGGTCCCACATACGAACCCGCCTGCTGCACATGTGTACCGAGAACATTTCTGAGCGCGGCATGCATGAAGTGTGTGGCAGAGTGGTTGCGCATGATATCCCAGCGGCGGGCGCGGTCAACCTCGGCAAGCACTTCCATGCCTGTGTCGATCAGCACGCCGGCGGCGTTATCGACCACATGGATCACTTTGCCTTCATTCTTAAGTACATCGTCGACCACGAGTTTGTTCTCGCCAATACGGATCACACCGGTATCGTCGATCTGACCGCCTGCTTCCACATAGAACGGGGTTTTATCGAGGATGATCAGCTCGTTGTCACCTTCTTTTTTCAAGCCGGTAACGGTTGCCTGTCCGGTTAACGACTCATAGCCGAGGAACTGTGTGGGCTCCTCGCTGATCGTTTCAAAATGATCAAGCCCGCCTGCGATAATGTTTACCGTGCCGATCTTGCTCTTTGTGGCTTCACGTGCGCGGGCGCGCTGTTCCTTCATGTGGGAATCGAATCCAGCTTCATCAACGGTGTAGCCGTGCTCGGTCGCCATAACGCGGGTGAGATCTACGGGGAAACCGTAAGTGTCGTAAAGTTTGAACGCGTCGGCACCGGGGATCTCCGTCTTCCTTTCCTTCTTCAGGTGGGCGGTGATCTCCTCGAAGTGGTGGATACCACGGTCGAGGGTCTTGTTGAAACTTTCTTCCTCGCTTCTGATGATCTTCTTAACGAACTCCTTGTTCTCGATGATCTCAGGGAACTGGTGCCCCATCTGCTCGGCGAGCGTGTCAACGAGTTTATAGAGGAACGGATTGTTCAGGTTGATCTTTCTTCCGTAGCGGGCAGCCCTTCTGAGGATCCTTCTGAGAACATAACCGCGGCCTTCGTTGCTGGGGACAGCGCCGTCAGCGATGGCAAAAGCCAGGGTTCTGATATGGTCGGCGATAACCCTGATCGGAACGATATCGTGGCTGCTGGAGTAGCTTGCGCCCGAGATTTTCTCGATCTCTTTGATTATCGGCTGGAAAACATCTGAATCATAGTTGGATGACTTGCCCTGGATCACTGCAACGAGGCGCTCGAATCCCATCCCTGTATCGACATGCTTCGCGGGGAGCTCATGGAGGTCGCCGTTCGCGTCACGGTTGAACTGGATGAATACGAGGTTCCATATCTCGATGCAGAGGGGTGAACCCGCGTTAACGAGTGAGGGGTCGTCGTAGTCATCGCTCAGGTTGATGTGAATTTCGGAGCAGGGGCCGCATGGACCCGTTTCGCCCATCTCCCAGAAGTTGTCTTTCTCGTCGAACTTCAGGATGTGCGAGTGTTTAATGTCGGTTACAGTCTTCCAGAGCTCAAGGGCTTCATCATCTGTACGGTAAACGGTGGCGAAAAGCCTCTCCTTCGGGAGTTTGTACACTTCCGTCAGCAGTTCCCAGGCCCAGGCGATCGCTTCCTTTTTATAGTAGTCGCCGAATGACCAGTTACCCAGCATTTCGAACAGGGTGTGGTGGTATGTGTCGTGCCCCACTTCCTCGAGGTCGTTGTGCTTGCCTGAAACACGGATACACTTCTGAGTGTCCGCCGCCCGGGTGTACTCCCGTTTGCCCGTGCCAAGGAAAACATCCTTGAACTGGTTCATGCCGGCGTTGGCGAAGAGAAGTGTCGGGTCGTCATAAGGGACAACGGGTGAGCCGGGAACCACGCGGTGCCCTTTGGAAGCAAAAAAGTCGAGGAATTGCTGTCTGATCTGTTGAGAAGTCATGGTCTTTCGTTTTTACTTTACTTTAAATTTCTGGTCTTTTGTAATTTTCTTGTTGTTGAACTGGTCGGTAACGGTGATCTTCGCGGTGTATTCGCCCGCTTCGGCGTTCATCAGGTTGATCTGCACATCCATTCTGGTGTCGGGTTTGCTCTCATCTTCTGTGGCCGCGTCGAGTTCTTCAAAGACATTCGGCACGTTTTCACCACTTGGGGTGACGAGATCGACCGAGAACATCACTTTTCGTACATAACTTTCACCGTCGCGGTTCTCCGAGTAGCCTTTCACGATCACGGGGATGTTTATCTCCCACTGACCTGACGCGCTGTCGATAAGCATCGGAAACACTTCGGTTTTTGTGAACTCAAATTTGCGCTCTTCACTTCCGCAACCGGCGAGAAAAAGAAGTGCGAGGGTAACCAATAGAAAAGATTGAGGTTTTTTCATCCTTTAGGTTCCTTTTTTACATAAAGAACGGAATGGAGAAGCAAAAGGTTTCTCTCATTCCGTCCGTAAGTTCAATTGAATAAAGAATTAAGAGTTCTTTTTCCTGAATTCTTCCATGAAGGCAACGAGGTCTTCAACGCCCTTGAGGGGGAACGCGTTGTAGATCGAAGCCCTGAGACCGCCGACTGAACGGTGACCTTTCAGACCATCGAAACCGGCCGCGGTTGCTTCGCTGATCAACTGTTTCTCGAGCTCGGGGGTCGGCAGGTTGAATGTAACATTCATCAGCGACCTGCTGCCGGGGAGGGCGTGGGCTTTGAAGAAGCCGTTGCTGTTGTCGAGGCAGTTGTAAAGGGTGTCGGCTTTTTTCTTATTGGTCGCATACATCGCGTCAAGACCGCCGTTCTCGAGGAGATACTTCGCCACGAGATCGATGATGTAGATGCCGAAGGTGTTCGGGGTGTTGTACATCGAGTCGTTCTCGGTGTGGGTCTTGTAGTTCAGCATCGTGTGGAGCGAATCAGGGCATCTCTCGAGCATGTCCTTCCGGATGATCACGAGGGTAACGCCTGAAGGTCCGATGTTCTTCTGCGCGCCGGCATAGATCATCGCAAACTTGCTTACATCAATCTTCTTGTAGAGAATGTCGGATGACATGTCGCAGATCAATGGGATGTTGCCTGTTTCAGGAACATAATCAAACTGTGTACCGAAGATCGTGTTGTTCGAAGTGTAGTGAACATAGGCAGCTTCGGGATCAAAGGTCAGCTCGGTCTGTGTGGGCACGCGGTCGAAATTTGTGGCTTCGGCAGTGTAGATAACATTGGGTGTACCGACTCTCTTGGCTTCCTTTACCGCTTTTTTCGACCATGCACCGGTAACGATGTAGTCAGCTTTATTGGCAGGAGGCATCAGGTTGAGCGGCACCATCGAGAACTGGAGGCTCGCGCCACCCTGAAGGAAGAGGATGTCGTAGTTATCAGGGATATCGAGGAGCTGCTTCAGACCAGCCTTGGCCGACTGAAGGATCGCGTCGAATGTTTTCGATCTGTGGCTGATCTCGAGGATCGACATTCCGACTCCGGGGAGCATGAAGAGGTCTTCCTGAGCTTTCTTTAAAACCGCTTCCGGAAGAATTGCCGGACCCGCGCTGAAGTTATATATTCTTTTTTCCATCTCCGTATTCCTTTTTATTTGTTTCCGATCCTTACTCGATCTCGATGAGATGAGTAAGAAGTCCGTCTCTTAATTTTGGTTCGAACCAGGTTGATTTTGGAGGCATCACTTCGCCCGCGTCGGAGATCTTCATCAGATCTTCAACAGTTACCGGGTAGAGTGAGAAGGCCACGCCCCATTTGCCCGAGTTCACGAGCTTTTCAAGTTCGCCTGTTCCGCGAATACCGCCAATGAAGTCGATCCTCTTGCTTGTGCGGGGATCGTCAACGCCGAGTACGGGTTCGAGGAGCCAGTTCTGAAGTATCGAAACATCGAGTGTGTCGCCCACGGTCTCGGCACCTTTAAGTTCGCCGTTCTCGTAGTGTTCCGGTTTAAGTTTCAGGCCGTACCACTTTCCTTCGATGTACATCGAGAACTCGCCTTTCGCGGCGGGTGAGGGGATGCCGTTCTCCGACACTTCGAAATGCTCTTTAACTTTGTCGAAGAATTGTGAAGTGGTGTTGCCGTTCAGGTCGATGACCACACGGTTGTAGGGGAGGATCTTCAGCTCTTCAGCGGGGAAAAGCACCGCGATGAAGAAGTTGTAGTCTTC
>RHKR01000105.1 GCA_008363265.1 Chlorobiota bacterium | reverse complement strand
GCATGAACTCAAGATGGGGGAGGTCGTTCGCGATATTCCAGATGACAAACGGAGAAAAGATGATCAAAGTGATACCGCCGGTCAGCCAGGGCCAACGTGTGGTGAACCAGGTCCGGTTATGTGACAGGATGAGAGAAACAAAGAAGCCTGCGATCAGCCAGCCCGCGCTGATCTTATTAAGCAGCGCGATGCCCATCACCACCCCGAGCCAGATGAACTTGCGGGGTGAAGGGTCGTCCTGAAGAGAGATGGCCATATAAATTGAAAGGGTCCAGAAAAAATATTCGAACGTGTTCATCGAATAGACCGAGTTCATCCCCATAAAAACCGGCATGAAAGTAACTGAAAGAGCGGTAAGGACAACCGATATTGTTCCGCCCCCGAGTCTTTGCGCCGTTTTTGATGCGAGGAAAACCACCACAGAGGATACGATGGCGGGAACCAGACGCACCACAACAAGCGACTCTCCGAAAACGGTTTTAACAAGCCAAAGCAGCCAAATGGAGAGAGGGGGATGGTCGACGTACCCGAACGCGAGATGATCGGTGGAAGCCATGTAGTAGAGTTCGTCCCTGAACCAGGAGAATCCCGCGAAGAAAACTGCGTATGAATGGATCAAAAAAGTAATTGATGACAAGGCAATAGCCAGTCGCGTGTTCCTGTCAAGTCGCATTGAGGCTCCGGTTTATAACTTGTTAAACAGCAGAAAAATCGGGATTGTAACTCTAAAAATGTGGAGTTCATGGCAAACGGCAAAATAAACGGATCAGCGGAGGCGATCCCGTTCAGCAAGAGCAACCTTTTTGGTAATTTGGCGGTCAAAAGAACAGAACCAACAAACAAGGACTGATAAAATGAACCGGATTATCGTAACAGTTAAAAGATCATTGCTCCTGATGCTTCTCGGGGTGGCGTCACTCATTCCCTCCGCGTGCACTACGCACTTCAGCGACTACGGCGGCAAGGATGTAAATGAAAAGCTGCTTCTTGAGAAAAACTTTCCGTCACAGTCCGGTGAGAAACTGGCGGTTGAAGTGGTGGCGGCTGATGTGGTGGTAACCACCTGGAACAGGAACGAGGTAAGCGTAAAGATCTACGGCGATGAAGACGCGCTTGAGAAAGTTGACATAACAGCGGAAAAATCGGGTGAAGGTGTTTTCATAGAGATCGAGAAGAAGAGCTTCTTAAAAAGCCTTTCAAATCTCGGTCTGCGTGTTGAAGTTATTACCCCTGAAAACTACAGTGCCGGCGTGAAAACGAGTGGCGGCGATGTAAAAGTGAAAGACATGAACGGAAGTTTCGCCCTTAAAACGAGTGGCGGTAACATCGGGCTGATGAACCTCTCCGGTTCGCTCGACGCGAAAACAAGTGGCGGGAACATCAAGCTTGAGAAGTTCAAAGGCTCGGCGAAGGTCGGAACCTCCGGTGGCAATGTGGAAGTGAGGAATGTGGAAGGCTCGGTCGATGCCGGCACTTCAGGCGGTGATGTATATGTTGACAGCAAGTCGGGTGCCATTTCGGCAAGCACTTCGGGTGGGAATGTAAAAGTGATCTACAACGGTCCCAACGAGGGGATCGAGTGCTCGACCTCCGGCGGTGATATAGATGTTTACGTGCCGGCGGACTTCAAGGCGGACGTAACCTTAAAAACCTCTGGCGGATCTGTCAGTTGTGAACTCCCCGCTTCGAACGTGAAAACAGGGCACAGCAGCTTCACGGGTCTGGTGAACGGCGGCGGCCCGAAGATGATCTGCAAGACAAGCGGCGGGTCGATCTCGGTGAACAAACTGCAGTAACCGTAAAACAGATCAGGTAAATGACTATGAGGCGCGCCCCGGAGGATCATCCGGGGCGTTTTTATTTATTTTTCCGAACCGCCGCGGTAATCGATTCACTATTTGTAAATTCCTCTCTTTAAGCTATTTTAAAAGCTGTTTTTCAAAAATTCAAAAAAAAGATAGAGATGCATTCACCCGGTGATTTCATTATTGACCTTGACGACCGTCTTCGGATAAAAAGTATCGAAGAGCGGGGGAGGGAGAAGAGGATACGGGTGGAGTCGATCCACGGCAGAAACTTCAGGGAGGTGTTTTATCCCACGGCAGCCGGCGCCCTGCTTGATCTTGGTCAGGTGTTGAAGGAAGGCTACGCCGGGAACTTCCTTTCATCCGAGATCCCCGGTGAGGGGATGTTCATCAAACTTACACCGAAAGAAGAGGGGCTCACCGCTACCGGCTTCTTCTACTCGCCTGCACCGGGTGATATCAGCGACCCCGTGCTGAAAGAGATAATGTCGCTTCACGGCGATATCGAATTCTTTATCTGGAAGAATCCCGATCCCTCAGATCCCAACAGTGACGTAAGATTCAGTCAGCAGGTTGAAAAGATAACCGGCTACACCTCCGTAGAACTGAACGGGATGCAGGGGAAGCTCTTCTCGATCATCCACCGCGGGGATGTTACCGGCGCGCTCCGGGCATTGAACGAGACCAAGAACAACCACGCTCAGTCGAAAATGAAACTTGAGTACCGCCTCGTTACCAAGAGCGGTGAGGTTATCTGGGTATCGGAACAGGCGCACATCAAGCGGAACAACAAGGGGGAGGCTGAAAGCATCTCGGGGATAGTAAGCGATATCACCAGGTTGAAGCTCAGGCAGTTCAACCTCGAAGAGTCGGAAATTGCCCTCAGGCAGCTTAACGACTCGAAAGACCGTTTTATAAACATCCTTTCGCACGATCTCCGCGGGCCATACACCAGCATTCTCGGTTTTGCCGAGATACTCCTGAATGAGGAGGATCTTCCCGATCATGAGAAGAACGAGTACCTTACCTACATCTATGAAGCGTCTGTCAACCAGCTGCAGTTCATCAACTATCTGCTCGACTGGTCGAGGCTCCGCACCGGAAAGATAAAACCTGAACTTCAGAGATTGCCTGTTCATGCCCTGGTGCACAACTGTGTTTCGAACCTTACAGGCAACGCGATCAGAAAAAACATCGAGATAGTGATCGATGTGCCGCTCGACCTCCACGTTCAGGCCGACGAGAGGCTTGCCTCACAGGTTATCGTTAACCTGCTGAACAACGCCATAAAATTTTCATACGAGAACAGCAAGGTTGAGATAACTGCCGGACTGTTCAATATAAGGCAGGTGGAATTTGTGGTGAAAGACCACGGAATGGGGATGACGCAGGAGGAACAGGCGAGTCTTTTCAGTCTCGACAAATTCGTTTCCAAGGAAGGCTCCAAAGGGGAGAAGGGGAGCGGTTTCGGTCTTACACTCGTAAAAGAGATAGTTGAGAAGCACGGGGGCGAGATATGGTTCTACTCGGAAGAAGACGGCGGAAGCGAGTTCCACTTCACACTTCCGGTACCGGCCAACACCATAATGATCGTTGATCCCGATCCGGCAGGTGAGGAGTCGCTAAGATCGATCATGGTGAACGAGTTCAGGGAATACGAGCTCACCAGCGTTGAGAACGGATATGAAGCAATAGATATTTTAAAGGAAAGTGCTCCCGCCCTGATAATCGCCGACAAGAACATGCCCCTCATGTCGTGCGATCAGTTCATCGATTCGGTGAACCCTGCGGATAGCCACTTCAAAACCCCCATCATCCTTGTTGAGTCGGGCGAATCAGGTAATCCCCACAACATGGCAGACAGGGGTGTAAGGGCACTCCTCAAAACCCCATTAAAGAGGGATGAACTCCTGCAGACAATTCGATCAATAATCAATTAATTGCATTAACAAAAAAGGCAATCCGGCATGAAAAAAACACAACTTTTCTGTTCACTTCTGGCGTTCTTTCTGGTGTTCCAGATATCCGGCGTAAATGCACAGGACTGGAAGAAGCTCGTTGAAGAAGGTGACAAACTTGCGGTAAAGCAGTTCAAAAATGCTGACGCTCTCAAGAAGTTTGAGGAAGCAAACAAGCTTTCACCGAACAACTGGGAGATACTGTGGCGTTTAAGCAGAACCCACGTCGACATCGGTGAGCACTCAGGCGGCAACTCGCAGCTTGCAAACTTCGAGAAAGCTGAAAAATATGCCACTCAGGCGATCAAGTTTGCTCCTAATCAGTCGATAACCTATCTCAGACGCGCCATCGCCAACGGAAGGATCGCCCTCTTCAAGAACGTTTTCAGTGCCGCGGGTGTGGTAAACTCGGTTAAAGCTGACGTTGACAAGGCGATCGCCCTCGGTAACGGCGGAAGTGAAGTGCAGGCCACTGCCCATTACGTGCTCGGCAGAACCCACAACAAGTTGTGTGAAAAACCGTACATCTTCCGTGCCCCTCTCGGCCTCGGCTGGGGTGACATCGATCAGGCAATCAAGTCACTCAACACCGCGATCAAACTCCGCCCGAATTTCAGAATGTTCCACCTTGAGATCGCGAAAGCCTACATTGAAAACGATCAGTACGACAAAGCCCGCACGCACCTGAACAAAGTACCAGGCATCCCCTTCCTCGATGAAGACGATGCCTCTGTGCTTGCAGAGTCGAAAAAACTGCTGGCGGAGATCAAGGGGAAGTAATAGTGGTTAGAGGTTAGTCCGCCGCGGCGGATTAGTGGTTAGTTTGCCACGGCCTGATCCAACCGGTTTTTTTAGGCTGTCTGAGAGGGCAGCCTTTTTTATTGGGAAAATATCACAAATCAAAAGCAATAACATGCTTATTTTAGGTGATTGAAAAAATGGTTTTACGGGAGAAACAAAACCTTAATGACAGATGAATTAAAAATTTCGAGGGAGTTGATCGACAAGCTTGCGGATTCGCGGAAGATCGTCTTCTTCACGGGTTCGGGTGTGAGTGCAGAGAGCGGTATCCCCACGTTCAGAGGGGACGACGGTCTCTGGAAAAGATTCAGTGCCCAGGAACTCGCGAACTTCGATTCTTTCATGCGCAATCCTGATCTTGTCTGGGAGTGGTACCAGTACAGGCGGAGGATCATACACGATTCCCATCCTAATGCCGGGCACCACGCCATAGTCAACTTCGAGAAGTACTTTGATGTAACGGTGGTTACTCAGAATGTGGATAACCTGCATCAAAGGGCCGGCAGTTCAAGAGTGCTTGAACTTCACGGCAACATTACAAGAAACAAGTGCATCCAGTGCGGTGAGTTTTACTCAGGTGAAATACATCTTGAAGATAACACACCTCCTCATTGCGGATGTGGCGGACTGATAAGGCCCGATGTGGTGTGGTTCGGTGAGAACCTTCCTGAGGGTGTCTACGAACAGGCCGAGGAGAGATGCGAGTCGTGCGATGTAATGTTTGTGATCGGCACCTCGGGTGTTGTGTATCCGGCCGCACTTCTTCCATCGGCTGCCCTTTCATCGGGAGCCATCGTGATCGATGTGAATATCGACGAGGGCGACCACCATCACGGGAAACGGTACTTCATCAAAGGAAGATCAGGTGAAGTGTTGCCCCTCCTTTTTGAGCATGTGAAACGGCTTAAGGAATATTGAAAAAAGAGAAAACGAAGTTCGTCTGCTCCTCCTGCGGTTACGAGAGCATCCGCTGGCTGGGGAAGTGCCCCGAGTGTGATTCGTGGAACACATTCGCCGAAGAGGTTGTAACCAAAGCTGAACCGGTTGGCAGGAAAAGCTATTCAGGCGATCTGAACATGGGCAGGCTGAGCAAGATAGAGTCGTCAACCATTAAACGCTTCTCATCAGGTATCGGTGAGCTCGACCGCACACTCGGAGGGGGTTTTGTACCGGGATCGGTTATCCTGCTTGGGGGTGAGCCCGGGATCGGGAAATCGACAATTCTACTACAGTCGCTTGCCGCGCTTCAGAAACCGTCTTTATATGTTACGGGTGAGGAGTCGCTTCAGCAAATAAAGATGCGGGCCGAAAGGCTGGGAGTAACCTCGGACCTGATCACCATCCTTGCCGAAACAGATATCTCCAAAATTCTAGCCGCCATCGATCAGACCGATCCGCAGCTTTTCGTAATTGATTCGATCCAGACGGTTAACAACCCTGAACTGATGAGTTCACCGGGAACGGTGTCGCAAATACGTGAGTCGGCTTACGCTCTGATGGAGAACGCGAAAAAGACCAACAGAACAGCTGTGATCATAGGACATGTTACAAAGGAAGGCTCGCTCGCGGGTCCGAAGATACTTGAACACATGGTTGATACGGTGCTGCAGTTCGAGGGTGACAGCAATAACCTTTTCAGGATAATCCGCGCGGTGAAGAACCGCTTCGGTAGTTCCAACGAGATCGGCGTGTTTGAGATGCAGGGAAGCGGACTTAAAGAGGTTCTTAACCCATCCGGAGTGTTTCTCAATGAGGATAATCGTGTTAATTCAGGCAGTTGCATAACCGCGGTTTTTGAAGGCACACGAGCAATTCTAACCGAAGTGCAGGCACTTGTGGTTCCATCCTACTTTGGCAACCCCTCGCGGATAACCAGTGGATTCGACCAGAGGAAGCTTTCCATCTTGCTTGCCGTGCTCGAGAAGAGGGCGCGGATAAATCTTTCCAACAAAAATGTCTTCATAAATGTATCGGGCGGCATGCGGATAGATGAGCCCGCTTCCGACCTCCCGATATGTCTGAGCATAATTTCCTCCGCGCACGAGAAGCCGCTTCCCCCCGGAACTGTCGTGATCGGAGAGGTCGGCCTCGGAGGTGAGATCCGCGGTGTCTCGCAGATCATCGCCCGCCTCAAGGAAGCCGAAAAACTGGGGTTCACCTCTGCCATCATCCCCAAACCCAACTTCGCCGAAGCCAAAGGGAAAACCGGCCTTAAGATCAGGGCCGTTGCCACTGTTGAGGAGGCGGTGCAGGTTTAAATGTGAAATGTGATCCGCCTGCGGCGGAGTGAACTGTGAAGTAATTGGGTGGGGCATTGACCAAGTCGAATATAACCACAGAGCACACAGAGCACACTGAGGAGGTCGTGATAATTCATTCCGTGCTGTCTCAGACCACCTGAAAATCCACTCTGTGTTCTCTGTGCGCTCTGTGGTTTATCCAACCTTCAAAACGATCCGCAAATAATTAAAGCAAATCCGAAATCCGTACAATCATGCAATGGCATTGCGGATTTGTACGGTTTTTTAATTGAGGAAGTTACTCACTTCTCTGATCGATCTCCATGGCAGGACAGGTGTATTACCCATCTGTCTTCTTTCATCGCCACCGTAAATTAGAAATTTGTTCCTTATCCCGAGGCCTGGGATTGCCGCGTAGTAG
>RHKR01000104.1 GCA_008363265.1 Chlorobiota bacterium | reverse complement strand
AGCAACAGATCCGTTGTCCGCTCGCTGGCTCTCGACAGTCTTGGGACCATTTATGTCGGCGGCGTAAATGAGTTCGGCTATCTCAAGCCAAACCGGGTCGGCGAACTTGAATATTTTTCAATCTCACAGCTTCTGCCCGAAAAAGAGAGGGATTTTCAGAATATCTGGAGCATTCACTGCACAGAGCAAGGTATCTATTTTACTTCACCGAAGATTGTTTTCAGGTTTTATAAGAACGCGTTAACAAAAATAAAAGCAGATCTTGCAGGCTTTTGTTCTTTTGAAGCCGACAGGGAGATATACCTGGTACACCGTTCCAAAGGCATCTGTCTCCTCAAAGGGGATAAATATGAGACGATCCCCGGGTTGAATGACACGACACTGGCTCTCAGGTCGGGTGTCGCGTTACCCGGGAACAGATTACTGGTCGTCAGTAACAAAACAAAGTGGAGAATTTATAACAAGACCACAAAGAAAATTGAAACATTTTCCACGGTAGCACAAAAATATCTTGAGACAAACAAAACTTACTTTTTAAAGAGAATAGACGGCTCGAAGTTCGCGGTGATCACGAGAACAGGTGGTATCGCGATCCTGTCAAATTCAGGGGACCTCCTTGAGATCATCAGTAAAGACCGTGGTTTCCCCGATGGCCAACCTTTGTTCGCATATTTCGATAATTCGGGAAACCTTTGGACATCAACAGCGGACGGAATAATCAAGGCCGATATAGGCTATCCGCTGCGAATGTATAGTACCGATCAGAATGTTTCGAGGACCGTCTATAACTCAATCGAATTTAGAGACAGGATCTATTTTGGCAGCCTTGAGGGGCTTTCATTTCTTCCCAAATACGATCAGAAGGAGCATTTGAGCAACCATTCATTGATCAGTATAAATAGTTTCAAAGGATCTTGCTGGGGCTTCTTAAATTATAGAGGATTACTTCTTGCCGCAGGATTGGGAGGGATCTGGACGGTAGAAGACTCCGTTGCCAGAAAATTCTACTCCGGTGAACCTGAACAGATTATTTATAACCTGACCGAAAATAAAAGATTTCCGGGCATTATATTCTTCGGAAGTGGCAATAGCTTCAGGTGGATCAAACTTAACGGGAACACCACTGCCAAGGATCTGGGCGCTATGGAGTCCTTTATTTTTCCTGAGATACGAGACCGGATTACTACAGTGGTCGTTGACAAGGATGGAAATATCTGGGCGGCTACAAATTACAAAGGTATTTATTTCATCAGGTTTATGAACGGGGATATTAAAAACTATAAAATCACCCATTTAGGAAGAGAAAACGGGCTTCCTGCGCTGGACGAAAATTATGTTCAGCTTGTGGACGGTGAGTTACTTGTCTCAACTATAGAAGGGGTAATGACACCCGAATTCCCCGGCAAGGGGCAACCCGATTCTAAGATCAGATTCAAACGCTCCTCTGTTTTCGGTGACTTTATAAAATTCCCGGTTTATCAGATCCATAAACTGAAAAACGGAAGTTACTTCATTACAGGCGATTCGCTCCTTTTCATCGAGAAGAGGAATGGCAAATTATATAAAGACTTCTCCGGGTTTAACCGTCTTCTGAGTACTTTTTCAACCGACATGGGTTTTGTTCACAGCGATGGCAGCATAGGCATCACCACCTCAAAAGGATATATTTCGTTCAATCCCTCTACCGGTAGGGATTTTGGAAAAACATCCCCTGCGATGATCCGAAAAGTTACTTTTGGTAGGGATTCAGTAGTTTTCCATGGCGCTTTTTCCAGGGCTGAAGACTCATCGCGGGTCGTCTCCCTGGCGCAAACCGACGAGTTCGTCCCGGTTATGGATGCCGAATATAACTCGGTTCATATTCAGTTTTCAGCCCCCTTCTACGAAGAACCGGGACAGACTCAATACAGGTACAAACTTGAAGGTTTCTCTGAAGAATGGAGTGCCTGGACCACTGAGAACAGGACAGTTTTCACCAATCTCCCAGGTGGGTCATACACATTTAAAGTGGTCGCCAGAAACATCTATGGCACTGAAAGCACTGTGGCGGAGTATTCCTTCAGGATGCTCCCTCCTTGGTATGCAACCTGGTGGGCCTATATCATCTACCTGTTTATGGGTATTGTTGTTTCTTATCTGATGGTAAATTACTTCACAAGAAGGCTTCAGAGGCAAAAAGCACACCTGGAAGAGGTCGTAAAAGAGAGAACTGCTGAAATTCAGGTTGTTAATTCAAGACTTTCATCACAGAATCTCGCACTAAATAAATCAGCGATAGTTTCCCTTACAGATTCCAGAGGAATAATCACTTACGCGAATGATGAGTTTTGCAGAATTTCACAATATACAAGAGAAGAGATATTAGGGAAAAACCACCGCATCATCAACTCAGGTCTCCATCCCAAAGAGTATTTCAAGGAGATGTGGGATACCATAAAATCGGGTAATGTCTGGCGCGGGCAGTTGCGAAACAAAGCCAAGGACGGCTCATTTTACTGGGTGGATTCAGTGATCGCGCCAATTCTTAACGAAAAAGGAGAACCATCAGACTACCTTTCGATCCGGTTCGATATCACGGATATGAAGCGGTTCGAGGCAGAACTGGCAGAGGCGAAGGAACAGGCCGAGGCCGCAACTATAGCCAAAAGTCAGTTCCTCGCCACGATGAGCCATGAGATCCGCACACCAATGAACGCCATCATAGGCCTATCAGGTCTGGCCCTTAGAACGGATCTTGACAGCAAACAGCTGGATTACCTGATAAAGATTGAAAGATCCGCTCAGGCTTTGCTTGGGATAATAAATGATATTCTTGATTTCTCGAAGATAGAAGCGGGCAAGCTGAACATTGAGCGGGTGGAATTTGATCTTGAAACAGTAATGGAAAATGTGGCGAATCTGATCTCGGAAAAGGCTCAGGAGAAGGGTCTCGAGTTCAGCATCCGCATATCGAACGAAGTACCACTGAATCTTGTGGGTGATCCTCTCAGGATAGGTCAGATAATAACCAACTTCTGCAGCAACGCCGTTAAATTCACCTCGGAGGGTGAAATAGTTGTGAGCGCGGAGCTTGAGGAGATAAGGGAAAATCAGGCCGTGGTGCGGTTCTCAGTGAAGGACACAGGAATAGGCCTTACACCTGAACAGCAGGCCAGGATGTTCCAGTCGTTCAGCCAGGCAGACAGTTCAACCACCCGGAAGTATGGGGGAACGGGTCTTGGCCTTGCGATCTCGAAGTCGCTTGCCAAACTTATGGGAGGTGAAGTGTGGCTGGAGAGTGAAGCCGGCAAGGGTAGTACCTTCTTCTTCAATACTGTACTTGAGATTCAAGAGGAGCAGAAGAGGGATGAATACCGGCAGGCGATTGACACTCACGCCACCAGGGTTCTTGTGGTTGATGATAACGAGACCGCGAGGAGCATAATTAAAGAAGCCCTTGAGTCATTCTCCTTCAATGTGACTGAGGTTTCTTCAGGCCAGGCAGCTGTCGACGCGGTGAGAGAGAGCATCCCGCACGCTCCATTCGCCATGGTTTTCATGGACTGGCAGATGCCCGGGATGGATGGAATTCAGGCATCTGAGGAGATACTTCGAATTGCGGCACCAAATCCCCCTGTGATAATAATGGTCACAGGATCAGGGATGGAGGTGGTCAAGGAAAAGGCCAAGGCGACGGGTATTATGGCTTTTCTGACGAAGCCTGTAACCTATTCCGGGCTCTTCGACACGATCATGAATGTGTCGGGTAAAGAAGTCCGGATAAAGCGGGACCGTGGTGACAAGGGGAACAAACATGCCACGGAGCTGGAAAAGATTCGTGGTGCGGTTGTGTTGCTTACCGAGGATAACGAGATAAATCAGCAGGTGGCCACAGAGTTGCTTGAAGGCGCGGGATTTGTTGTTGAGGTAGCGAACAACGGACAGGAGGCCCTGGACAAGGTTCTCGCTTCCGGCAGTCCGTCCAAGTATGATATTGTGTACATGGACCTGCAGATGCCTGTGATGGACGGATACACCGCGACCCTTGAGATAAGGAAGGACGCCCGGTACAAAGACCTCCCGATTGTGGCAATGACAGCAGATGCGATGATGGGTATAAAGGAGAAGTGTATTCAGGTGGGTATGATGGATTATGTCTCGAAGCCGATCGATCCTGACGAGCTGTTCGGTTCTCTTGTCACCTGGATAAAACCGGGAGAAAGGGCAGCTGTAGCTCCTCCCAAACAAGAAAAAATTGTTGCCGTTGAGGTGGAGGTTCCGCAGTTCCGTGTGATAGATACAAAAGCGGGACTGATGCGGGTCGGGGGTAACCAAAAGCTGTACTGTGACCTGTTGCGAAAGTTCTTCGAAAACAACATCAATCTGGTTGAGCAGATAAGGGCGGCAATTCAGAACGGTGAGAAGGAGCTTTCGGTTCGCCTCGCCCATACTGTGAAAGGAGTTTCGGGCACACTCGGGGCAACTGAACTCAACCTGATCGCCGCGAAACTGGAGGCTCTGCTGAACACGGATGGTCCCGTTGAGTTCGAGGAAGTCATATCCGAATTTGACGCAAGACTGCATGAGGTCCTTGGCGAGATCGGTGAATGGAAGAAGTCGGCAGAATCGTTTGTGGAAGAGGATATCACTTCAGAGCTTGACATGGAGAGGGTTTCGGTTCTGATGAGTGAACTTATCGCGCTGCTCGAAGAGAATGATATCAGTGCAAGTTCCAAGATCGGTGAGATAAATCAACTGCCGGGAGCGGGACGGATCCGTGCCTCACTCGACGCTATCACCAAGTGCGTAAAGTCTTACGATTTCGACGAGGCGATCGAGTTATGCCGGGGGCTGCTCTCGGAGTGGTGATCGACGGGATGAATAGAAGAATAAAAGGAATAAAAAAAGGCTGTCCGCGCGGACAGCCTTTTTTGTTTGTAAACTATCAGAATTTACTTCTTGGGGGCAGGGATGTTCTTCAGGTTGTCCTTGGCACCCTTGTTCTCGGGATCGATAACGAGGATGGCTTCATAGGCTTTTCTTGCCTCGGCTGCCCAGATATCCTTGAACTCCGGATTTTCAGCGCTTACTGCGAAGAAGTAGCCGATATAGTCGTAAGCGTTGATAAGCTGTGCCTTAAACTTATCGGGTGTTGGCGATGCGAGAGTAATAAACTGCTCGAAGGCCGGTTTTGCAAGTCCGAGTTTCGTACTGTCAAGCACTTCGATCTGAGACTGGCAGTTACCTTTCCAGTAATATGCGAGAGCAAAATCGGGCTTCTGACTTATCAGGCTGTCGAAAGCAACGACACCTTCTTCATATTTTTTTCCGAAATAATAAGCGCGACCAAGAGAGTAATACTCTGCCTGCGAGAGTCCATTCTCCAGTTTTTCTTTCTTTTTATATGTCGCGGTGGCGTTATCCCAGTCTTTTTTCTTAAAGAAGTAGGCTGCCACGTCGGCGAGAAGACCGGACTTGGTTGAGTCGAGTTCAACGGCTTTCTGGTATGCGATCACTGCGACCGAATCCTGACCGAACTTCTTCTGATTGTTTCCGTAGAGCTCGAAGTCGTACGATTTGGCTTTGGCCGGCTCAACAACAGCGAAGTATTTATCGAAAACCGCGATGGTATTCACTGAGTCGCCAATCAGGTTATAGGAGTAAGCCTGGAGCTGGAGCATCGTGGCATTTTTCGGATCGACCGAGAGGAACTCGTTTATGGTGGCGATAGTACCGTTGTAATCTTTACCGTTGTACTGGATAATGGCGAAACGGCGAAGATTGGCAAGGGTTTTCTCTGATCTGGTGAGATAGTCCTTGTAGAACTGGATCGCTTTCGGATAGTCTTCGATCTCATTGTTCATTTCAGCGATCTCGCGGTACGCCGGGGCATAGTCAGGATCGAGTTCAAGGGCTTTCGCGAACATCTCTTCCGCAGAACCGTACTGCTTGATCAGCCTGTAAACCTGTCCGTAACCAACATATGCGGCAGGACGGTTGTTCTGGATATCGAGCGCGGCCTTGTAGAATTTAAGGGCATTTGTACCGTCAGGTACTGTATAATAAATCTTGCCCGCGGCGATCAGGAGGTCATAATTCTTCGCGTCTTTAGAGAGATTCTTCAGGATTGCGTCGACCGCGAGTTCACATACGGCTTTGTCTCCACCTCCGGTGTAGACGGCGTCAGCCATGTCGATCAGGAACTGGGTATCGTAAACGATCGCGCCTTTCTTCTCGGTTGCGACTTTGTTCAGAGCCTGTGTGAGCAGGTCAAGCGCAAGCTGATCTTTTTCGTCCCTGAAGTTGAGGGCTGCATTTCCGAGGAGATAGTAATGATCAGAAGCATGGGTGGCCGTATATTTGTCGAGCACCATTTTTGCGCTGTCTTTCTTATCGATGTGCAGATAAGCGTGTGCCAGGAAGTAACCATACTGCATATTGCCTGGTTCTTCTTTCACAAGGTCATTGTACATGATCAGCGCGTTCGTGTAACTTTCGTTCTCTAAAAGTCTGTTAGCTTCTTTCAGACTCTGGGCATTGATACTGTCGGCGATAAAAATGAAAGCACCAACAACTACAAAGAGGGAAAGCAAGATTTTCTTTTTCATATATCTTCCGGCTTTACTTGATTTGAATATTTTCGTTTCTAATTTGTACTATTCTTAACGGCATCCTGGCAGGCACAAGCCCTGACCTTAGAACGGTTCTCTGCCCCAGTTCGCCTGCCACATAAGCAGTGAAGCCCTGACCGAGACCTGCTCTTCCTTCATAATTTATTGAGGTAACCGATCTGACCAGCTGGTAGAGCGGCGGCTCTTTCTTCGCGCTCTCCGCGGGATCGTACCTGTAGGCCACGTAATACTGATAAGGGCCGACAGCTTTCTCGGATGAGTTCAATGAATCCGGCACTTCGAGATCGAGAACTTTCACGTCTTTAATAAAAGTTGTGTTGCTGGTATCAGCATCATCGTAAACGTAGATCGATGAAAGGAACCCGATAGCATCAGTATTCGTAGCGACATACTCGATCAGTTCCTTTGGTGATTTGGCGTCGAACACATTTTTTGCCGCCTTGAAGCCTTCACCGTATCTCGCTGCAAAAAAGTTCACCGTTCCGGCCAGCGAATTCTCGAAGACGAGAGAGAACTCCTGGTTCGGAAGGTCATCCTGAAGCGCGTCGAATGTAAGTGCCTTTCCGGTGAATACCCTCTCAAGCCCGGCAAGAGGCATTGTGTTCATCTTATTGTTTCTGTT
>RHKR01000103.1 GCA_008363265.1 Chlorobiota bacterium | reverse complement strand
CTGCCCCAACGGCGATACAGGATTATTCGACTCATTCACTCCGGATGCTCCGCCCCAAATTGTAAAGGAGTGCGAAGGCGATGAAGTTCTGAACACACCGGAAAGATTCCTGAAGGCTTCCGATACTGCCCCGGTAACAGAGCGGGAGGTTTCTCGATCGTAAGGAACGGTTGCCTTGTACCTGTTCACAAAACTGTATGTGAATGCAGGCATCACAATTGTTTGAGTTGGAGCAGCCTTTTCGGTTAATGCCTGACAAAAAATACCGGGACTTGAAAAACCGCCGTGATCCCTCAAGGTTCGGAATGAGGCATGGATCAGCATATCCTCACCGGCGGAGAGAATTTCGTCTATCATGGGCATGGGAACGTGCGGTTACTAAACCGGTAGTTTTTTCCTGGCGAGGATACTGTAGTCGTCGACAGCTTTACGGATCGTGTTCTTCAGTGTACCCAATCCATCGATCTCAAGAACGATATCATCACCTTCTTTAAGCCAGACCGGGGTGAACTCCTCTCCCCGTTCTTTGGCCTCCAGAGCAGCGGTGCCGTTAAGTTCGAGATAACAGCCCGTACCAACTGTACCGGAACCAATCACATCTCCCGGATAGAGGTCGACACCGTAAGAAGCCCGTTCGATCAGTTCGGCGAATGTCCAGTCCATATCCTTAAGATTGCCATCAGATATCTGTTTTCCGTTGTGGAAAGCTCTCATCCCGAGATCAAACTTGTCACCATATGGGGTGGAAATCTTTTTTACATCAAGTTCATCAGGGGTCACAAGCCATGGACCGATGGCAGTAGCGAAATCCTTTCCCTTTGCAGGTCCAAGATTCAGGAGCATTTCCTCCATCTGGAGCACACGGGCTGAAAAATCGTTCATGATCATGTAGCCGGCGATGTAGTTATCAGCTTCGTAGGAGCGGATGTTCCTTCCGTGCCGGCCGATAACGACAGCAGCCTCGAGCTCAAAATCGAGTTTCTGAAGGTGATCAGTCTCAACGATCAGATCGCCTCCACCATAGATGGCGTTGTGGTTGGTAAAATAGAAAACCGGGTATTGGTCGAACTCAGCGATCATTGGCACTCCCCTGTTCCGTCTTGCTGTTGCAACATGCTGGCGGAATGCGTAACCGTCCCTGCATGATGTTGGATTGGGCACTGGAGGTCCGAGAACTACATCCTCAACCGGGAGGCCGGCAATATTTCCTGCATGAAAGTTCTTAATTATTATCTCAAAGATCGAACCGGAATCAACCCAGATGTCGAGCAAGTCTTTCATCGTGGCTGGAAGTTGCTTGCCGGAGGAACCGGAAGCCTCTTCAATATCAACCACCACACCATTTACCAGGAGTCCCGCACGGAACTTCGAATCTCTAAGATAACTCACGAATTTCATTAAATCTCCTCGGTTTCAGTTCAAATTAAAAAAGATATTTCAGGCATGAGCCTTCATGTGTTCCATTACTTCGGTGATAACTTTGATCGCGAACTCTGTTTCATCCTCCGTTCCTGAATTTATCCTTACACCGTTTGGAACACCGAATGATCCGGTATGCCGGAGTATGAGCCCTTTTTCAAGAGAATCGTTGTTGAAACGGATCGCAGTGTCAGAATCGGGAAATATCAGCATAAGAAAATTACCAACAGAACGGGTGTACCGGATCCCCAGCGTATCAAACGCCTCTCTGAAACGGTTGAGCGACCAGCGATTCAGTTCTGCGGTTTTCGTGAGAAAATCCACATCTCCAAGGGCAGCTATCGCTCCCGCCTGAGCGAGCATGTTAGGCTCAAATGGAAGTTTTACCTTGTAGAGAGCCTGGATCAGTCGAGGGTCACCGAAACCTGCTCCGATCCTCAACCCGGCAAGACCGTAATCTTTCGAAAAAGTCCTGAGAACCATCAGGTTCGGAATCTCATATTTCAACCCGTCGGGATAGTCCGGATATTCACGCGCGTAAAGTGTGTAAGCCTCATCGAGTACAACAAGCACCGAAGGCGGCACCTGTTTCATGAACTCATCAAACTGCCCTTTTGTGAACATTGTACCGGTGGGGTTGTTGGGATTCGCGAGGTAGATTATCCTGGTTCTCGCGGTGACGGAAGCCAGAATTGCCTCAAGATCGTAAGTATAGTCGCTTAGCAGCGTCTTTACACACTTTATGTTATACTTGTCTGCATTCACATACCAGCCGATAAAAGTACCTTCAGACGTCACTACTTCGTCATCCGCATGGCAAACAGTGCTGATGATATACTGAAGAATCGCGTCTGAGCCGCTGGCGGCTATTATCCTATCCTGAGGAACTTCGTAATACTCCGAGAGCTTTTTCGTTAGTTCATAACACTTCGGATCAGTGTACCGGTGAAGTTCACTGAGAGTCGCCCGGATTGCTTCGAGGGCCCTTGGAGATGGCCCCAGAGGATTCTCGTTCGATGCGAGTTTTACTATTTTTGTCAGGCCCTTTTCGCGGGCAAGTTCTTCGATCGGCTTACCCGCTTTGTAAGGGGTGAGATCCTCGATATGTTTTGGTAACTTAATCATATTTATTTCCGGTGTTACACCTCAAGCCAGGAATTTTCATATCCTTCAATGAGTGTGTCTTTTACATTTTCAGTCAGTTTCAGAGGAGCATAAGTATCGACCATGATGGCATACTCGAAAGTCTCCTTGGCTCCTATCGAGGCCTCGGTTTTTCCCGGCTGGGGCCCGTGCGGAATTCCCATCGGGTGAAGTGTGACCGAACCCTCGCTTATGGCCTTACGTGACATGAAGTCACCATCCACATAGTATATCACTTCATCACTGTCGATGTTAGTGTGGAAGTATGGCGCGGGTATCGCTTGTGGATCGAAATCGAACAGTCTCGGACAGAAGTTGCAGACCACGAAATTCTGAGTCCAGAAGAGAAGATGCACCGGTGGAGGCAAATGCAATCTGCCCACCTTTGGTGCGTAGTCTTTGATGTTGAACGCGTATGGATAAAGGAATCCATCCCATCCCACAACATCGAACGGGTGGTGAGGCACCATGTACTCAAAATGTCTGCCGTTCAGGTTCACGATCATCTTGTAGTCACCCTCTTCGAAGTGCGGCTCAAGGTACGAAGGTGGTCTGAAATCGCGCTCGTAGTAAGGGGCATCCTCGTTAAGTTGTCCGTATTCATTTCTGAAATGGCGTGGGATCTCGAACGGCGTGGGTGATTCAATTATAAGGAGTTTGACGTTTTCATACGAGTCGAACTTCAACTGATAAACTGTCCCCTTCGGAATTATGAGGTAGTCCCACTGGCTGAAAGGAATAACGCCGTACTCCGAGTACATCTTGCCGCTTCCGTGGTGAATGAAGATCAGTTCAGACATTTGGGAGTTCTTATAGAAGAAATCCGCCTCTTCTGTAATATGCGCTGTAGAGATATTGCATCCACTGTTTCGCATGAACGACTGCCGCGCGGTGAGGATATTCCCAGGAGTGACCTTTCTTCCTGTAACGAAATGGTAGTACTGAACGGGTGCGTCATCCCAGTCTTTTACCTGAAGCGGATGTATCTCAGTTATCTCCTTCACCTGAGGAGGGATGTGGAAGTGGTATTTATTTGAGTAAACACCAGAAAATCCCCTCGTGCTGAAAAGTTCTTCACGGTAGAGGGATTTGCCGTCGGGTTTGTAAAAAGTTATATGCCTTCTTGGAGGCAGTTCACCGAGTTTATAGTAAAATGGCATCGTTATCTCCTTGTCAGATCAAAAGTTACCGCGCGCGGCCTGGTCGCGTTCAATAGCCTCAAAAAGTGCCTGGAAGTTACCCTTACCGAAGCCTTCACTTCCTCCCCTTCTCTGGATAACCTCGAAGAAGAATGTGGGACGGTCGCCGACAGGTTTGGTAAATATCTGAAGAAGGTAGCCGTTGCTCTCCGGATCGAGAAGAATTCCGTGCTCCTTCAATTCGTCGATGTCCTCTTCAACTTTGAGATCACGATCCTTGAGCATCTGGTAATAAGTGTCAGGTGGTGTTGAAAGGAACTCTATACCGTTCTTTCTCATGGCGGAAATGGTCTCGATAATATTGTCGGTTCTCAGGGCAATGTGCTGAATACCCGTTCCGCAGAACTCTTCGATATACTCTTCGATCTGAGACTTCTTAAGACCTTTGTATGGCTCATTCACGGGATTGCGGATAACACTGTCTTCAGACCTTACAACCTTGGAAAGAAGTGCCGAATACTGCGTTCCGATATCACCCGGTTTGAAATCAACGAATGTTTCAAAACTGAGGCTGGCATTCATATAGTCAACCCAGAAGTTCATCTCATTCTCACGGACGTTACCGACAATGTGATCGATTATCTTAAGACCTGTTTCGTGCGACTCCACTTCGAAATGTGTCACGGGCTCACCAAATCCCGGACGGAACAGGCCTTTGTACTCATCATGGTTAACAAACATGATCTCAGCGTCATCATAGAGCTTTATCGCGGCCTCAACGAAGATTCCGTTCTCATCTTTAACGGCGTGGGGTCTTATCGTTGGAATGGCGCCGTTTGTTACGGCATGCTTGAAGGCGTACTCAACATCGTTAACATTTAGGGTCCACCTTTTTACTCCGTCTCCGTGGCGCTGGAGGAAGTGGTACATGTCGTAGTTTTCAGGTTTGACGGGAGAGGATACCAGTATCCTGAGATTGTTCTTTTCCAGGAGGTATGACACCTTCTCTTTTACCCCTGTTTCAGGTCCTGAATAGGCAGTGATCTTCATTCCGGTGGATTTAGAGAACCAGTATGCCCAAATTTTCGCTGTTCCCACGAAAAACTCGACATAGTCATAGCCTCTTATACCCAGTTTATTAGCCATTTGATCTCCGTTTGTAATGGTTAAAAATCGGTATTTTTTAAAACTTGATCTGCAAAGATAAACAATAAAAGCAGGCCTCGAAATTCATTTCTGAATCTTCAAAGCCTGCTGTAAAAATGCACGATATGTTTAATCTTCCACGTTGTGATTATGCTGTGTCTTCATTGCTTTCGCCATGAAGTAAACAGTAAAAACAATGATGATCGACCATGAAATGATCAGTGTGATCATAGCGGAAATTTCCATCAGTTGACCTCCTGGAATCTCTCTTTATTAAACTTGATCTTCCACGCGTAAGCGATGAAAACACCAATGACGATGTAAACAGAGGCGAGTAGTCCGCGGGTAAGATTTGTGACTAGTATTTTGTCGGGATCATCCACTCCTATATGAAAAAGGGTCCCGAGTACGCTGCCCGCATCGAGTTTCCAGCCTTCGCCGTTGAAGAGTCCGGAGATCGCGCCTGACCAGTTCCCACCTTCAGGTTGAATTAGAGACCCGATAAAAACTACAATTATGAATGTCGGGGTAACATATTTCAGGATATACTTGAAGATTATGGGTATCTTGATATCCGCACCTTTATTGATCTCGGCCCAGGCATTATCGATACCGAAAATCCAGAGGAAAATGACCGACTCGGCAAGCGCGAATACAACAAGAGAAAATGTACCCGCCCAGAAGTCGAACTCGTCGAATGCACCGTGATCATAGAGAAGAATGGTCGGCAGGGCAAGTAAGAAGATTGCGATTCCAAAGGCGATGGTCGATTTCTGCCTTGAGAATTTAAAGGAATCCTGCAGGAATGCCATGACCGGCTGCCCCATTGCAATAGAACTGGTGATCCCCGCGAAGAACAGCAATCCAAACCAGGTGAACCCACCAACGGCTGAGAGGAGAGGTCCCCAATTTTCAAAGAGCATCGGTAGCGTCATGAATGACATGCCAAAACCACTAAAAGCAGAAAGTGAAGCAAGTCCGAGATACGCCACTGCTATCGGGATAACCACAGAACCACCGAGCACCACCTCTACAAATTCGTTCATGAATCCGGCAGATGCGGCATTAAGCGCAACGTCATCATTCTTTCTCAGATATGCAGCATAGCAATGAATCGAGCCCATCCCGACTGAGAGTGTAAAGAACACCTGACCCGCGGCGGCAAGCCAAACCTTGGGATTCGAAAGGGAATCAAATTGAGGAGTCCACAGGAAGTTAAGTCCTGCAACTGCATCTTCAACAGCACCATATTCGCCCGCATCAAGAGTAAGCGCCCTGACCGCAAGGAAAATGCCAAAGAGGATAAGGAGGGGCATAAGAATTTTGCTCGCCTTCTCGATTCCCGCACTGATGCCACGCGAGAGTATCCAAAGATTAAGACCGAGTGTTACGGCAAAAAAGAACAGTGCCACTGGTGAAAAATTAAAGAAACCATCCCCGCTCCCGAGATAACTCTTAAAATACTGGATCACTTCCTGCTGATTCATCCCGTTGAATACATCAAAAAGTGAAAAGAATGTATAGGCAAGTGTCCACGACTCAATGTAGCAATAATACGCGGCAACAACGAGATTGGTGAAGATTCCAAAGACACCGAAGTATTTTAGTATCCGTGATTTTCCGAGTACATCGAGCATTCCCGGAGTGGAATGATGGCCGTACTGACCACCGTGCCTTCCGATCGCCCACTCTACCCAAAGCAACGGAATACCCATTACCACAAGTGAAACAAGATACGGTATAATGAACGCTCCCCCGCCATTATTGATCGCTTGCGCGGGGAATCTTAGGAAGTTGCCGAGGCCCACGGCGTTGCCTGCTACGGCAAGGATCAGTCCGATCCTTGAAGCCCATCTTTCATTGGTACCACTCATCCTATACGGTAGCTCCTTGGTTTGTTTCAATTAATTCTTTTTCACTATTGGCGATTATTACTGTACCCGCGGCGTCACCGGTTACATTGGTGATAGTCCTGCACATGTCCAGAATCCTGTCTATTCCGAGTATCAGGGCTATACCTGTTTCGGGTACGCCAACTGATTTCAGGATGATAATAAGCATGATAATTCCAACTCCAGGTACCGGGGCAGTTCCTATCGAAGCGAGAACCGCCATAAAAACCACTGTGATCTGCTGCGCGAGTGATAGGTCCATGCCATAAACCTGCGCGATAAAAACCGTGGCCACACCCTGATACAAGGCAGTTCCGTCCATGTTTATGGTTGCACCCAACGGAAGCACAAAACTTGTAATGGATTTGGAAACCCCCAGATTCTCCTGGCAACACTCCATATTAACAGGAAGTGTGGCCGCGGAAGAACTGGTGCTGAATCCTACAAGCATCACCGGCCTGATGCCACGGAAAAATTTTCGAAGGTTGAATTTCGTAAATATTTTAAGAA
>RHKR01000102.1 GCA_008363265.1 Chlorobiota bacterium | reverse complement strand
GGTTTCCGGGTTTATTTAATAGCTATTTAATTTTCCCAGAATTTAATTCCACTATTTTACCCCAGTCAATCGCTCCATCCGCAGTACAAAATTTCAATAGGAAATCCCTCTGTAAGACTGATATCTTCTTATTATAGGAATTTAAGAATTCATCATTCCTTAATTTATCATTGTGTCCAAGCGGTTTTATCAAATCTTTGTATAATGATGGATCACCAGAAATAAAGTGCCAGAACATTTCCCCGCAGTATTTAAAGTAATCACCCTTATCAGGGCGGTTGTCTCTTCCATAGCAACAACCATTAACAGCCACAACATTAAGATTTGAGTTGCTTGTCCTAAGCACTTTCTTTGCAGATTTAAAGTCTTGTACCATCTTTTTCATTTGAGAGCTGTTTCCCCAATTAGGACCTGATTTGATACTGACAATGTACTTTATTTCCCCTTCTTCAAATTCCAAGTCGATCCCTTGAATTCCCGATTTTCGCCCGCCGAATACTTGGCTATTTACGAAGATCGCTAAGCCCTCTAACCAATCTCCAAAAACTGTTTCTTCGTTTGAGGAAATAATCGCATCAGCGAGACTTTTGACTAACTCCGCAGGACCAAGATTCTTTGCACGGAACAAATATGGGTTTTTTCTAACAATTATCTTTCCAATATCAAGTTTATCAAGACTTTCCAGTCGCTTCGAATGGAAATGTGAGATATTGGCTTCCACATATTTCTGTACCTTAATTAATTCAAGTGACATGTTTATCCAAATAGCACTAATTTTGAGGGTTCAAGTTGATTTTTTACCATGTAGTAGTAATCCGGGAGGATCTCTATACCTATTGAATGACGATGCATACGCTGAGCGACCTTTACTGTGGTTCCGGACCCCAGGAATGGATCAAGAACGACATCACCTTCTTGTGTGAATAATTTGATAAACCATTCTGGTAACTCCTCCGGAAAAGCAGCAGAATGACTTTTATTGGAACACTCAGTTGCCAAATGTAAGACATTCGATGGGTATGCCATATCCCTGTCAAGCCAGTTCGAAATGTTTTTTCCGAAGCCACTCCCCACCTTTGAATCATCTCTTCGTAGATCGGTTTCACTTAACTTGCGTAGCCTGGTTTTGGCCCATTCTCCCATAGGTACCATGACTTCATCCTGATACATATTGAATTTTCTATCTTTGTTGAACTGCAATAACCTCTCCCAAGCATCTCGAAACCGGTTTGGCCACTTGCCGGGATATGAGTTTTTCTTATGCCAGATAAATTCCTCAGTCCAAAGCCATCCCTGTTGTCTCATTCCAATTATCAATTCGAGTACATATGTGCTTCTTTCCCCATTAACTACCTTCTCCTTAATATTTAGGACAAAAGACCCAGAGGGTTTCAATACGCGAAGAAATTGTTCACTTCTTGGTAGGAACCATTCAACATACTCTTCGGGACGGATTCCACCGTAGGTTGATTTGCGTTGGTCGGCATATGGCGGGGATGTAAAGATCAGGTCGACTGAATTATCAGGAATACCTTTCAAAGTATCCAGACAGTCTCCCAAGAATATATTAGTATGGATTTCCATTATTTACTCCTGCAAGCTAGAGAGATGCAATAGTAAGATTTGAGTATTGATTCTACCTATTGCTTAAACAAATTTTATTAATGCAATGCATCAAGATACAAAAAAATATATAAAACAAAAGTACCTGTTACAATCGTCCGCGTCACAATTAATCAGATTGATAAAGCAATTAAGATTACTGCATTGAAAAATGGGGCCATTTTCAGCCTGATACATGGCCCCTAAAAGTAGAATTAAAGTTTCAGGCGAAGGCCGGCATTAATGCCGAAGAGGGAGCCGTTTGATTTTGACTCTGTGTAGGTAACCGTTCCACCTTGTACGGTAGTGGTGCTTACGGCGAACTCGTGTCCGAGGAGTGCGTATCTCGCGTTTATGTCAAGATCTGCAACAATACCGAGTCCGATCACAACACCCGCTCCGATTCCAAGGTATTGCTTGGTTTCCGAGCTTTCCATCGACTTCATGTTGTATGGATTTCCGGGGAGCGGATCAGGAACCCTTGCTTTTATCGTACCGAATGAGAGACCAAGATTCACTTCAGCATAGGGTTTAACCAGTGCCGGAATGAAGTAGTAACGGGCATTTGCCGTTACCGGGATGATGGTCAGCGGAATATCGAGATCAAGTCCCGGATCTGTGCCTGTGGCATCTTTGAAAAGTTTGTTGATGTAGTCGTTGTTGAATTTAAAGGTGTTGAAACCCGCTGTAGCCGAAACCTCGAAAGGTCCCGGTACCGGAAGGATCAGAGTAAAGTAACCGCCGTATCCGGTCTTGTAAAGATCACCCATTTCTCCCTGGGGCATGGCAACACTTCCGCCCACTGCCATACCAAATTTTGGTATGAACTGGCCGAATGTCAAGGGTACAAAAAAGAGAACGAACAATAATGTGAAGAGTCGTTTCATGAATTCTCCGGTGTTTAATTGATGATGAATGTTGGTTTAACAACGGCGGCAAATATAATACAATTAAACGAAAAAAAGAGATATCAGGCCATTAAATAAAAAAAGCCGCCGGGTCGCGGCGGCTTATCATCTGTTAAGCTCTGTTAAAGTTTGAAGCGGAGCCCGGCATTGATGCCGATGAATGATCCGTTCGACTCTGTGTAGGTGAGTGTGCTTCCGTCGAATGTCATCTGGCTGAACTTCTGACCAAGAACACCAAACTTGACATTGACATCGAGGTCAGCAATAACGCCAACGCCTATGAGTAAACCGGCACCAAGGCTGAAGAACTGTTTTGTCTCGGAAACATCGGTTGTCTTTATCGAGAATGCGTTCGGTGAATTTCCTTCGATGTAAACGTTCTTTAGCGACGCGATCCCGATACCAAGAGCGGCTTCCGCGTATGGGCGTACACCAACAGGCGTGAAATAGTAACGCGCGTTCACTGTGATAGGGATCAGGTTAAGAGGGGCATCAACATCGGCGGTTTTGTTGGAACCGGCAAGTTTCAGTGTTTCATTGAATTTATCGTTGTTAAAACCGAATGTGTGGTAGCCGACTGATGCAGAAAGCTCAACAGGTAAAGGGATTGGGAGAACCAGTGTTACGGCGCCGCCGAACCCGGTTTTGTAAAGATCACCCATATCGCCCTGCGGCAAAGCTACACCTCCGCTTACTCCAAGGCTGAACTTCGGTACCAACTGACCAAATGCCAATGGGGCGAACAGCATAAGTGCCAACAACAAGTGTGATTTTTTCATTTTTATTCTCCGGTTGTTTAGTTTGTGAGATTCCAATTCGTTAATATAAATAAAGTACTTTTAAAATAAAAAAAGCGTGATGCAGTTCACTCTTTTCCAATAATATAAATAGTTCCTCTCAGTTGCTTCGTGCGCGCTTGATCAGAATGTTGTTCAAAGCCTTCAGGAGGTATTTCACATCGGTCATGAAGCCATATTTGTCGAACAGACGCAGGTACCTTTTCTCCGATTCAATGATCTCCTCCAGGGTTTTTGGGAGGTCGGCATAGAACGGCGGAAGGAGTCCCGGCTTGTGTTTAAGCCGCATTTCGCGGAGTTCATCGTCATAAAGACTGAGGTAGTGCTTGCTCAAGGGGCGCACGCCGACAAGTTTAAGATCACCTTTGAAGAAATTGATAAACATCGGAAGCTCGTCTATCCAGAGTTTGCGCATTATCCTGCCCCAGTAGGTAACGCGGAAATCATCCTTGATCTTGCCGCCTTCCTGGAGGCTGTTCTTCTCAAAGAGGAATTTCTGGAGATACTCTGAATAGGGGTGCATCGTTCTGAACTTGTAAACATAGATCACCTTGCCGTTCTTCCCGATCCTTCGCATCTTGAAGAGGGGGCCGTACGAAGGCTCCTCATTGTACTCGGGATCTGATACTTTTCTCACGGCAACGTAGGTCTGCTCATTAAAAGCTTTGTAGTCAACTATTTCAAATCCGCAGGAAACCAGCCTTCCCAGCACTTCAGTAAGGGAATAGACACGGTTTGAACCACCGGTAAGGAAAAAATAGATCTTTCTTGTTATCTTCAGTTTCGGGAAGACGCGGTGGAACATGAAGTCAACAAAATAAACCGGGGCCGCTATCCATTTTTTGTAGCGGTTGAATATCCTGCGCCTTCTCTGGCCAAATGTTTCGAAGGTCCCGATGAAAATACCGTTATCCGGCAGTTTTCTGTTAACCGCCTCGAAGAACTTGTTCAGATAGCGGATGTGGTTCATCGTACGGATGTTCACAAAGTCGGCCACTTCATCATCAGGAAGTGATTCAACGTTGAATTTCGAGGAAGTGTGGAGCACTTTGGTTGCCGGGTTGCTGAGATTCACGTGTTCACGTATGAACTTCAGTGCCTGCGCTCCTACAGTATTGGCAATTCTGTAGTCGAGCATAAGATTCTCAACAGGCAAAGTATCGCCAAACGAGGTATTGATCTCCTCGTGTCGTATCGCGCGGTTGTTAGTTGAATCTGTGCTCATGTTCTATTAGAAAATCAAATTAAAAAATGTCTGTTCTTAGCCTGCAAATAGAAATAAAAATTGCCCGCTCGAAAATGTGACACGGGACTTTAAAAAACTATGACAATTATCACAATAGATCACTTCACATCCTTTTCGGAAATTAAGTAATTCCATTTCTCAACGCCGTCTGTATTGTAAACCGTGCACTTGAGAACCCTCTCCTTGCTCTTCCCTGACACCGTGAACTTTGCGTAATTCCTCTCGGCTAACAGGGTGCCGGGATGCCGGAGAGGATTTTCATCTTTTTCTGCTGAAGTGCTGACTCCGGCCGAAAGGGTCGAAATTGTAAATTCATGTAGTGGATATGTCCCTTCTCGCGGCATAATATCAAGTTCGCTGCTGTGTCTGTCGCCGGTAAGAAAGATAACCCCGGTGATCCCCTCTTCTTTGATCATATCGAGTATCCATTGACGCTCGGCCTCGAAATTAGAATAATTTTCGAATCTTTTCGCCGGATTGAGGAACTGCCCGCCCATCGCGATTATCTTGAATGTGGCGTTGCTCCCGGCGAGTGCGTCAATAAGCCACTCCCGCTGGTGTTCTCCCAAAACGGTTCTGTCGCCGGTTTTACGCTTGTTGGGCGTTCTGTAATATCTGTTGTCGAGAAGGAAAAACTCCACGTCAGCCCATCTGAAAGAAGTGGTGATCCCCGGCTTCCCTTCAACCCCGTAAGTGGGATTCCCCCAAAACATTTTGAATACATCCAGCGCGTCTTCCTTGTTGCGCCATCCGCGGTCACTGTCGTTGGGACCAAAATCGTGGTCATCCCAGATCGCGTAGTGGTGCATGGTTGCGAGCATTTTCTGCATTTCGGGCAGCCCCCGCGTGTGTGAATACCTGTAGATCATCCCGTCACGGGTCGACCATTCCGCTTCCCTTAAATAGACATTATCCCCGAGCCACAGCATGAAGTCTCCCCCTTTTTCTGCCATGTCGCTAAAAATACGGTAGTCGCCACCATAAGGTTTGCCCGGTCTGTCGTATGGTTCATCGTTTATGTAGGCGCAGCTGCCGGTCAGGAAACTGAACTCCGGCGGATCCTCCCTCCACTCCCACAACTTTTGAGTCGCGAAGGTGAATGGATAGGATTTTGTTATTTTCTTACCGTCGATAAAAATGCTGTAGTTGTATCTGGTACCGGGCATCAGCCTTTTCAGTATAAAAGAGGCGGTGAATCCGCTTTTTTCCGAAGTGGTGATCTCTTCGGAACGGATCACGGCGCTGTTCTGACCTGCAGGATGATATTCAAGATAAACTTTGGAGGTGCCGCGTGTCTGCAGCCAGATGAGGACTTCTCTTTTTTCAGAGTAACCGGGCATGGGGCCGGAAGCAAGGGGATCTTGCTGACCGTATACCTGTTGTGTGATCAAAAACAACAAAATGAAAGCTGCCTGAATGAAGGTCAGGCTAAATCCTGATCGTCCCGCGTTGATCATATTCATGGGTGCTTTCCGAAAAATTACTGTTAAGTCTCGCAATTAAATACATTTAGCGGAAAGATGCAAATTTTTAACCCTGAAATTGACCGTTTTCTCTGTAAATCGCCCTAAAAACACCCTGAAGCGGCAATTATTGCCGCTCCAGGGGATCAACTGTCTATATTTTTTCAAGCAAATATTTCAGTGTCGAGGAGGCATCCTTACCGCCGAAAACGGTGAAAGCCTTCCTCCCTTTTCCTGTCAGGGCGTCCCTGTCACCCATCGCCTGGGCAACCACCAGTGTTCCGAACGACATTTTTCCGGCGCTCAAACCTGCCTCATCAGGAATGATTGTATCACCATCAATACCCGCGATCACCTGAATAAAGAGTCCGTGACCGTGGTCACCTTTGTGGAGCTGACCTGTCGAGTGAAGGAACCGGGGACCGTATCCCGTTGTAACAGCTATCCGGTACTGCTTCTGGAACTTCGATCTGATCTCTTTCAGTAAGGCATCGGTTTCAGCGGATGACTTCACATACGCCTGAACCGAGAGGTAGCTTCTGAGGTCTTCACCGGGATTACCCTGATGCAGGGCTTTCATATATTCAGCGAGCGCCTCTTTGAAGGCTGTCGCTTTAACATCAGCCACTACCTTCACTCCGTTTTCTTCGAAAGCAACCGTTGGTTCGGGGAGTTTACCCTCATCGGCGAATTTCTTAAGAACCGCGCGGGCCGAAACTTTTGCCGATTCAACATCGGGCTGATCGAACGGATGAATACCGAGACCCCAACCGGCAACAGCCGTGGCGATCTCCCAGCGGAGGAACTCGTAACCGATATAACTCTTGTCTGGAACGATTATCTCAACCCCGGGGTGTCCGGCTTCAACAAGCGCGTCGAACTTCGCCTTCAGCGGATCATCGGAAGTGTCGGCAAGGTAAACAAATATTCTGTCACCAGCGTATTCCGCAGGTTCAAGTATCTCCTCACCTTCAACCGGGAGAATACCCTTCCCTATCTTTCCGGTGCTCTCGGCGATAAGCTGCTCGGCCCACGGTCCGAAATATGAAAAAACGCCCGGAGCTATGAATGTAACCTTGTCGTAAGCCACTGCCGCGCCTTCTGCCATCAGAACGCCGAGTTGTGCCGGGCTGCCGCCCTTTGTCTTCGATTCAGCGATCATCAGGAAGGTTTTGTGCAGAACATCCTCAATGTCAATTCCCATAAGCGCGGCCGGAACCATCCCGAAGAGGGAG
>RHKR01000623.1 GCA_008363265.1 Chlorobiota bacterium | reverse complement strand
ATTCCCTGACGATGTCTTCTGTCGAGTCGGTTGTGGAGGCATCTATCAGGATGTTAATATCATCTATTATACCGAGCTGCGACTCAATGCACCTCCGGATGTTGGCTTCCTCGTTTTTGGCGAGGACAATTGAAGAGAGTTTTATCAAGCGAACACCCCGTCTATCTTCGCGCCGCATTTACCGCAGTTATCGCCGTGCATATTGATCGAAGTTACAGAATGCCAATCGCGGCAGATAACCCGTGTTCCGCACCCGGGACAGTAAGTGGTCTGTCCCTCGGGATCGTGGACATTTCCCGTGTAAACATATTTAATTCCAGCATCAAGCGCGATATTCCTCGCCCTTTGAAGTGTTGAGGATGGTGTTCGCTGCCGGTCGGTCATCTTAAAGTCGGGGTGAAACGCGGTGAAGTGGTGCGGCACCCTGTCGCCAAGGTTGGTCACGATCCATTTTGTCATTTCCTTCAGTTCACCTGTTGAGTCGTTCTCACCCGGGATCAGGAGGGTAGTAAGTTCAAACCAGATGTTTGTTTTCTCCTTCATCCATACAAGGGTGTCGAGCACGGTGTGGAGATCAGACCATGTCAGATGCCTGTAGAACCGTTCGGTAAAACCTTTCAGATCAACATTGGCCGCGGAAGCACCTCCGAACACCTCTTCCCTGGCGGTTGAAGTGATGTATCCCGCGGTAACGAATACGGTGTGTATCCCTGCTTCGACCGCCAGATCAGTAATATCCGCCGCGTATTCGCCGAAGATCACGGGATCGTTGTAGGTGAAAGCTATCGAGGGGGTGTGATAATGCCGTGCCAATGACACCACTTCAGCAGGGGTGGCAAACTGTGAATTATGATCATCGAGCCGTGCCTTGCTCATCGTCCAGTTCTGGCAGAACTTACAGCCGAGGTTGCATCCCGCCGTTCCGAAGGAGAGAATCTTTGATCCCGGAAGAAAGTGGCTCAGCGGTTTCTTCTCGACCGGGTCGATCGCAAATCCCGTGGGTCTGCCGTACCCGATGCTCACGAGCCTGTCACCCTCGTTCTTTCTGATATAGCAGAAGCCGTGCTGCCCCTCCCCCATTTCGCAGAATCGGGGGCACAGGGTGCATTTTATCTTGCCGGTTGCCGAGTGCTCCCACCACTTCGCAATAATAGGTTCATGAAATCTTTCCATCATCCGGTCACTTCCATCACTCAGCGTATATCAGATGATGAATATCTTAAGTTTGTTGGTTCTGCCCGTCTCTGCCACGGGTGTACCCGAGGTGAAGATAACCACATCGCCCTGGTTCGCGAGTCCAAGCTGCTTTATCATCTTCGAGGCTTCGGGGATCAGTATTTCTGAGTGGCGATTATTCTGGCATTTGGACGGTATTTCGAGAGTTTCCGCGCGGTTCTTCCCAGCTCCGAGAAGACCACTATCGCTGTGGCACCAACTTCCCGGCTCATCTGTACGATCCCTTTGTTCACCGAGTCGAAAAGCTTGTCGGTAAACTCAACCGGCTCATCATAATTCACGATCCGGTTCCAATAGGCATGATTGCCTGCGTTTTCAACAATGTCGTTCATCGTTTCAACGGCACGAACGGGATACTTTCCGACCGAGGTTTCGGCCGAAAGCATCACCACATCGGTGCCGTCCCATACAGCGTTGGCAACATCAGAGGCTTCGGCACGGGTCGGGATGGGGTTGTTAACCATCGACTCGAGCATCTGGGTGGCAGTGATAACGAGCTTCCCGGTGGCGTTGCACCTTTTAATGATGTTCTTCTGGATCAACGGTACTTCCTGAGGAGGGAGCTCAACGCCCAGATCGCCTCTTGCCACCATGATGCCATCGGAGACGGCGAGAATCGCCTCAAAATTGTTCACGGCCTCCTTCATCTCGATCTTTGAAATAATGGGAGCACTGAAACCTCTTTCCTTCATCCAGGTTCTGAGGTTTGTTATATCGGAAGCGCTTCTTACAAATGAAAGCGCGACATAATCAACACGGTGTTTTGTGAAGATATACTCCAGGTTCTTCAGGTCCTGCGCCGTAACCGACGGGGTTGAAAGAGCCATCCCCGGAAGGTTCATCCCCTTCTTTGGCTTCAGTGTGCCGCCATTTATAATTTCACAAACCACGGCCCTCTCCTCTTTTGAGGCCACTACCAGTTTGAGCAGACCGTCATCTATGAGGATCGTGTCACCAACTTTCGCGTCGTTAACGAGGAGTTTGTACGAAGTTGACACCACTTCGGCGTTCCCTTCAAGGTCTTCGATCGATATCCTGATCGTATCCCCTGTCTTTATCTCCACTTCAGGCTGCGATAGTTTGCCGATCCTCTCCTGGTCGAAAACACCTCAGGCGCTCTGCAGGTCAATATTTCGAAAAAAGGCAAGGCGCTCGTTAGCGAGCACAAAACCAAAGAACCCGCTTCGGCGCCAGAC
>RHKR01000101.1 GCA_008363265.1 Chlorobiota bacterium | reverse complement strand
CATCGTTCAGAACATAGACCATGCTCGACGCCAGGTTAAAAGCGAGAAATCCCAATAGGGTCAGGGAGAGGTACTCCCAGTGGAAAAGATTCCGGGAATAGACCAGAGGCACGAACAGGAAAGCGTTTTTAATCCAGTGCGGCGCTCTGATCAGCCGGAAATATGGGGTTATACTCAAAATACGACTTCTTCCGTGTAGATGCCGAACGGCTCTTTGAGCACATCGATCATCTCACCGAGCGTTACATAGTTAGCCGCGGCCTTCACGAAAACTGGCATCAGATTGTTGCCGTTAACCGCCGCGTCGTTTATTTCTTTCATCGAATTTTCAACTTCAACAGCACTTCTGTTCTTTTTAAGATCGGCAAGCCGCTGCCTCTGAAGTTTCTCAACCTCAGGTGAAATTGTGAGGATCGGGATGTCGATCTTTTCATCAGTCTCGACGAATTCGTTAACTCCGACGATGATCTTCTCCTTCTTGTCAACTTCCTTCTGATAGGCGTATGCGGCGTCAGCGATCTGCTTCTGGAAATAGCCCATCTCGATCGCGGGGATAACACCACCGAGTGAATCGATCTCATCGAATATCCTGTTGGCTTCAGCTTCCATCTTGTCGGTCATCGACTCGACCATGTAGCTTCCCGCAAGGGGATCAACAGAATTTATCACGCCTGTTTCATAAGCGATCAATTGTTGGGTTCTGAGCGCGATCTTAACCGCTTTTTCACTCGGGAGTGCAAGCGTCTCGTCCATCGAGTTGGTATGGAGCGACTGTGTGCCGCCCAAGACCGCGGCGAGGGCCTGGAACGCGGTTCTTACAATATTGTTCTCCGGCTGCTGAGCTGTCAGGGTGCAGCCCGCTGTCTGCGTGTGGAACCTTAGCCACCAGCTTCTCGGATTCTTCGCCCCGTAACGTTCTTTCATCCTCTTCGCGTAGATCCTGCGCGCGGCACGGAATTTGGCGATCTCCTCGAAGAAATCGAGGTGTGAGTTGAAGAAGAATGAAATTCTTGGAGCAAACTCGTCGATATCCATTCCCCTCTCCATGCACGCTTCGATATAAGCGAAACCATCAGCGAGGGTGTATGCAAGCTCCTGCACTGAAGTGGAGCCTGCTTCGCGGATGTGGTAACCGCTCACTGATACAGGATTCCATTGCGGCACTTCGTTTGTGCAGTACTCGATCATGTCAACTATTATCCTCATCGATGGATGCGGAGGATAAATGTATTCCTTCTGAGCGATGTACTCTTTTAAAATATCATTCTGGAGTGTGCCTCTGAGCTGTTTGAAGTCAACTCCCTGCTTCTGCGCAACGGCAAGGTAAAAAGCGAAGATCATCGCCGCGGGCGAGTTGATCGTCATCGAGGTCGAAACCTTGTCGAGTGGAATTCCCTTAAAGAGGGTTTCCATATCCTCAAGTGAGGAGATCGAAACACCGCATATCCCCACTTCACCTTCACTCAGGGGGGCATCAGCATCCCAGCCCATAAGTGTCGGAAGATCAAAAGCAACGGAAAGACCCGTTTGGCCGTTCTTCAGAAGGTAATGGAATCGCTCGTTTGTATCTTCAGGCGAACCGAATCCCGCGAACTGGCGCATGGTCCAGATCTTGCCGCGGTATCCGTTCGGGTGGATGCCGCGTGTGTATGGAAACTCACCGGGGAATCCGAGATCGCGCATATAGTCGTGCCCTTCGATATCGTGCGGACCGTATAAAACATTAACCGGTTCACCACTTACTGTGGTGTACTTCAAACCATTATCCTTCGAACGGGCAACTTTTTCGTTGTACTCGTTCAGCTTCTGCCTGTAGTTGGCGTCACTCATTTTGATCTCCTGTATTTTCCTTTTTGCACTCCTCATACCGGTCACTTGGATAAGTGAACCGGGCGACTTTTACTCCCCCGATAACCGCAAAAGCGTATTTTCGGTTTAAATAATCTCGAAAGTTATGCAAAAATGGAATTATATCAAAAGATTTTTTAGTTCAGGCCATCTACATTCGATTATAAAATTATTTTAGTTATATTGCACTAAATCATTCCACTACTCACCCTGATACATGAACCGCGACAAACAAAAAAAGCAACTGACCGCAATCATCGTTGATGACGAACTGCACGGAAGGGAGAACCTTCGCATGATCCTGGAGAATTACTGCCCCGGGATAATGGTGAAAGGTCTCGCCTCTTCAGCTGAAGAAGCTATGGGTCTGGTTGAAGACCTCTCGCCGGAAGTGGTTTTCCTCGATATCAATATGCCTGTTCTCGACGGTTTCGATTTCATAGAATCATTCCCCAGAAGGGATTTTCTGATCGTTTTTGTGACCGCACATCAGGAGTTCGGAATAAATGCTGTAAAAGCCGGCGCGGTTGACTACCTCCTGAAACCGATCGATATCAGGGAGCTAAAGCAAACCGTAAGGAAACTCCTCGAACTCTCAGCCGCACCACCCGTGTTGGCTGGAACTTCCGGAAAAGAAAGGATAATGCTCCCCGAAACACACGGGTTCAAGGTAGCAAGTGTGGATGATATCGTGAGGTTTGAAGCAGAAGGTAGTTATTCTGTCGTTTTCACCAAAGACGGAAGAAAAACCATCGTTTCAAGAACCCTCAGCGATTTTGAGGAATCACTCCCACCGGGGATGTTCTGCAGGGTCCATCGCTCAAGTTTGATCAACCTCGATCTGGTAAAAGAGTATTCGGTGATCGATGGCGGCACCGTAACGATGATAGATGACACTAAAATTGATGTTTCCAGAAGAAAAACGGCCGATTTTCTCGCAATGATCAGAAAAAGATTGCGCTCCGTTTGAGACCTGCCCCGTTATCTCTCCTGATCGTTTTTGGATGTATATCCCTCCTTTTCACCGGGGTTAAAGCCGAAATACCCCCCTATCACAAATTCACCGCATCCGATGGACTCCCTTCCTCGACAGTGTTCGATATCCTTCAGGATCGTGACGGATTTATCTGGATCGCGGGTCTGGGCGGCGTTGTTAAATATGATGGCCTAAGGTTCACCACATTCAGGGCAAAAGATGGATTGAATGTCACCTCAACAGTTGCCCTGGCTCAAAAAACGAACGGGGATATCTTCTTCGGGAGTTATGAAAACGGAATAAGTGTTCTGCGTAACGGAAAGATCCGCAACTATTTCCGGGATACCGATGGGAAACAGTTTCTGTGTTCCTATCTGTTTATCACGAATGACCCTCAAAAAGGAGAGCTGCTCTGGATATATAAGAATTCCGGCCGGTTACACCCCCTCAGGGATATTGGTGGTAAGGGAGCAAGACTTCCTGAAGTAAAAGTTGAGAAAAACGCCACAAACAGGGTGGCTGTTATCAATGACCGGGTGCTGATCACAACCAATTTCGGGCTGTACGAATTAAAAGCCGGCCAGGCAGTCCCTCTGGATATTGATGGTCTTCCAAGAGAGTCCCTCTTCAAGGTTTGCCGGGGGCGTGACGGGAGTTTTCTTGTCGGAAGCAGCGGGATGATCTACAGGGTAACCGGGAGCCGCGTAACAGAAAGATACAGGATAACTGTTCCAGCTGTGTCCAATGAGGTTAACGAAATGATCGAAGACCGCTCGGGTAATATCTGGTTTTCACTCGTTAATGGCGGAATTTACATGATCGACCGGAGAACCGGAGCTGAAATTGATATAGCGACACGCACCGGTCTGAAAAACACCAACATCACCTCGCTGATCGAAGACCGGGAGGGCAACATCTGGATCGGGACATACGGCAAGGGAGTCTTTTGCTTCCATAACCGTTACCTCTCGATATTCAACGAGTTTGACGGTTTAAGCAACAACATCGTAAATTCGGTGATGGTTACTCCGACAGGTGAGGTTGTCGCCGGTACAACTGATGGAGTTAATGTTCTCATGGACGGAAAGTTCTTCAGACCGCCCGGCTTCTCCCTTCCCGCTCAGCCTGAATATATCTATCACGTCGATAAATCGGCAAACACGATCCACGTCGCTGGTGTCTTTTACGGCAGGATCCCCGAAGTGGTAAACTACAGGGGTTTAAACTTCAAATTGTTCAACAGGCCCGCGTTCCATACCCGAAAAGGCGGAACCATGATCCTGGCCCTCTTCAGTAATGGAATTGATCTGTGGACCGATCCGTTTACGACTGATAAACCCATCGGCGAGATCAGGATATTCAGCGATTCAGTAATGGTCTTCCGTATAAACGATATAATGGAAGATAACCGGGGCAATATCTGGCTCGCCACATCAAAAGGGCTCTGCAGGGTGAGAGATCTTAAATTGAAAAGCGGAAAACTGACAGGAGAACGAACCTATTTCCCGGATGATATAGTCGCGGGCGCACCTCTCAAGTCAGTCACCATCGACAGAGCGGGCGATGCATGGTTCACCGGTGAGAAAGGGATTGCCGTGTACCGACAAAGGACAGGGAAGATTACCTCATGGACTAAATTTGGCGGTGCGGATCTCTCTCAGGCCACTTCTATCGCGTTTGACGCTGAAGACAGACTTTGGATCGGTACCATGTCAGGGCTTTACATCATCGACGGATCACGCGTTCACAGGTTCAACCGGATGAACGGCCTCCCTTCAAGCGAAGTCCTTTCACTCTCCTGCGACACGGGTAAAAATAACATGTACATCGGGACAAGCGATGGACTCGTAAGGTTCGATATCGCGCTTTACAACAGCACGCCTGTGGTCAAGCCGGATGTAAGATTTGTTGGGTTCCACGACAGAACCACCCCCGGGCCGCTATCAACCACAATTGAAGTGCAGCCTGAAAACCGAAATATCCGGCTCGACTTCTCCCCTCTCCTTTTCGCTTCACCCGACGCGGTTACTTACAGGTACGGCTTCGACGGGAAGTACACTACAACCGATGACGGATTCGTCAGTTTCGCGAATCTGGATCCGGGTGAACATTCATTTTCGATCATCGCCATCGATGGAAATTCCCATCCCGGAAAACCCCTTAAAATGGTGATTGATGTTATCCCGGTCTTTACGGAAACACTTGGTTTCAGATTGATACTGATCTCCATTTTCCTCGTCGTGGTCTTCATAGGTGTCAGGGTAAGACTTAACAGTTCCGCGAAGAAAGCCGCGGAAGAACTGAAAATGACAGAAAGGATCAACGAACTGAAACATCAGGCCCTCTCCGCGATGATGAACCCCCACTTCGTTTTTAACTCCCTCAACTCGGTCCAGTACCTTGTAAATTCGAACCGTAACGAGGATGCCAACAACTACATCGCGATGATGGCACAGCTGATGAGGAAAAACCTCGATGCCTCAGCCAGCGGGTTTATTCTGATTTCAGAAGAGATCGACAGATTAAAACTCTACCTTGAGCTTGAAAAAATGCGGTTCTCCGATAAGTTTGATTACCGGATTTCAGTTGACGACGGATTGAGTTCACAAACGATCATGATACCCAACATGATAATTCAACCCTTCGTTGAGAACTCGATATGGCACGGACTTTCAGATTCCAAATCGGACGGCCTGATCACAATCCACTTCGGAATGGAAGAAGATTCCGCATCGAACAGGATTTTACGAATACGCATAACCGATAATGGTATCGGCATTTCCAACGCGATGAAGAAGCGGAACAATGAACATATCTCGCGGGGAATGAGCATAATCGAAGAGCGCCTTAAACTCCTTAGCGTGAAGATGGAGATACCGAAACCGATCGTGATCGATGACCTCGGCGAAAAAGCGATCGACTCCAGCGGCACCGAAATTATCATCTCACTCCCCGGGCCGCTCTACAAATACACCGGGTAACAGCCGGGCTCACCTGTTCCGCTCACTTCTCCCAACCCTCCACTCACAAACTCATAAGTACCACTCGCTAACCGGTCGATTAACAAATCCGGTATTTCACGTAATTTTGATCTAAAACAAAAGGATTGCCCCGTGATATTTAGAGCCAAAATTATCAATTTCTCGCTTCTTCTGCTGATTCTGATGACAGCGCCGGTTTACTCCCAACAGGTTCAGAGCCCTGAAACCACGGGGTGTGCCACATGGAATCTGATGAGCAACGGTCAGGTTACAAGCATAAGCCCGGGTTTAACCGGCTCAGCACAGATCATAGGACCCGGTCCTGCCGGAAATCCAATGTCGGTTTTTTCCCCTTACGTTTCGAACGGCCAAAGACTCTGGTGCGGAAGTTTCGGGTGGAACGCCGGACCGGTTGACTATACCCGGTTCATTGAATTCAAAGTTCAGGCCACTTCAGGAAATCAGCTGACAGTCCAGAATGTGTTCTTCAATTACGGCGATAACACCCTTACCACAAATTTAAATATCCTTAAAGCGCAGGTGTTTTATTCAGTTGATGGCTGGTCATCAAGCACCCAACTGGGTGGCACACTCAACTACCTGAATACCAGCATGCAGTCTTTCAATGTCGCCATTCCCGGTGGTGTGGTGGTTCCTTCCGGACAGTTTTTCTCCCTGAGGATCTACCCTTACGCCCCGAACGGGAGCAACCCGATGAGTCCATCCTTCGCCATTCACAATAATGTCCAGATCTGCGGCGATGTTACCACCGCGCCTCCGAACACTGCTTCGATCTGCGGAACAAAGTTCAACGATCTGAACGGAAACGGCATCATGGATCCAAATGAACCCGGCCTCGCGGGCTGGCAGATCGGCCTCGGGATCGCGACCGTTCCTTATGCTGTCACCGATGCCAACGGCGACTACTGCTTTACAAATCTTCCCGCGGGCAACTACACTGTTTCTGAAGTGCAGCAGCCGGGATGGGTTCAAACTTATCCCGCCTCCCCTGGCACTCATTCAGTAACCCTCACGGCGGGACAGCAACTCGAAAATGTTAACTTCGGTAACATGCGCGCGGTCCTTAACTGCGATTCCCTCTCGGCAACTGCCGTGAGAACCAATCCCGATGACTGCAATTGGGTTTTGAGCCTCAACCAGCCAGCAAATCTGCCGGGGATCGCCTCGGTCCAGGTGCTGTGCCTCCTCCCCAACCAGTTCACAACAGGAACCGGACTCGGTACCAACTACCAGAATTGGTTCACTTCCGGCACCAACATCTTCACACCCCCCTCAGGTCTGGTTCCTGGTGGCGATCTGAACAATTTCTTCAACATGTCGCTGCTTTATGTAACCACCCCACAGTTGATCGTGGTGAACTGGATCGACACAAGCGGAAATGTCGCCTGCTCTGACACGGTCGAACTCGACTGTGAAATAGCCTGCACAACCATTCTTGAAGATACTGTTGTCTGTATCGACGGCA
>RHKR01000622.1 GCA_008363265.1 Chlorobiota bacterium | reverse complement strand
CGACAAGGCCCACAACTGCCCCGATGCAGGCTCCGAGTGCGGAGGGTTTTCTACCCACCATCACATCATAAAAAATCCATGCAAGCGCTGCCGCAGCCGATGCAGTATTGGTGGTTGCGAAAGCAAGTACAGCCTGCCCAGAAGCCGAAAGGGCAGATCCCGCGTTAAATCCGAACCATCCGAACCAGATCAGTCCTGTCCCCAGTAAAACATAAGGAATGTTTGCCGGTTGATGCTTCTGATTCTCGATATGCACTTTTCTTCTGCCGAGTATCAGCGCACCTGCCAGCGCCGCGTACCCCGCTGACATGTGAACCACGGTACCCCCGGCAAAATCGAGAACTCCCATTTGTCTCAATATTCCGTCAGGATGCCATGTCATGTGAGCAAGGGGTGCGTAGATAAAAATGGAAAATAGGACCATGAAAAGTAAATATGCTTTGAAACTGACCCTCTCGGCAAATGAACCGGTAATGAGCGCGGGTGTAATGATCGCAAACTTCAGCTGAAACATCGCGAAAAGAAGAAACGGAATTGTGGGCGCAAATGCCGGGTTTGGATTCAGGCCAACCTCCCTGAACATGAAAAATGTCATGGGATTGCCGATTATACCGTGGAAACTCTCCCCGAACGCGAGGCTGAATCCGGTCACAACCCAGAGTATGGAAATGACTCCCATGGCGATGAAACTTTGGAACATTGTGGAGATCACATTCTTACGGCTGACCATTCCTCCATAGAAATATGCCAGGCCGGGTGTCATCAAAAGTACCAATCCGGTTGCTGTCAGAATCCAGGCGGTGTCGCCGGAATCGAGAGACATTTGTCCTGAGGTTGAATGTGAGCCATTGGTGAACAGACCCATCACGGATACCAAAAGGAGAGCAAGAAGTGCAAAAAGACCAAATCTTTTCATGAGATGCCTTGATTATTGTTGGATTAAAATTAATAAAAAACGGTTAAAACTATTAAATAAACAGGGAGTAAGAGATAAATAGCTAAATTTATTAAGCAAATATACGAAATAAGCTTAATAAATTAGGTAAAATTTAAATGGGGAATTACACAGGGCGTATCCGGCCTGAGGAAGTTATGAATTTGTGGACCGGCTGAGGAGAGCGTCAGTCCTCTTTATGGAGGAATTCGTTTACAATGGAGACCATGGAGGCGCGCACGACAGGTTTTGGAATATATCCATCGAAGCCTTCGCTGATAAGACTTTCTTCCATATCGGGCATGGTACTCGCGGTGAAAGCCAGTATGGGCACGGAAGCAAGCTCCGGCCTTCTGCGGATCTCGCGAAGGATGTCATAGCCTGAATATTGATCTCTCAGGTAGATATCGAGGATGACAAGGTCAGGCTTCACGTGGAGACTGAATACACCAGCATATCATCATCAACCATGAGTATCTTTTTCACTTCCGGCTTTTGTGAAGCCTCTTCAGATACAGGGTTGTGGTTTTGTACAGGAAGGCAAATGGTGAATTTAGTGCCTTTACCCTGAGTGCTTTCAAGTTCAACAGTGCCACCAAGTTTTTCGGTGAACTTCTTGATTATGGTAAGCCCCAGTCCAAGCCCCTCATAGTCCCTGTCCAATCCTTCGGAGGCCTGTCTGAATTCCTTAAAGATATATTCCTGCAGGTCTGACGCGATACCGATTCCGGTATCCTCCACCTCGACACAGATGAAATAGCGTTGCTGTACGGTCAAGAGGTTTGCACTCACAGAAACCCCACCCGAGTGTGTGAACTTGATCGCATTGCCAAGGAGGTTATCGATGATCTGGATCAGCATTCTTCTGTCGGATCTGATCACGGGAAGGTTCTCTCCAATATTCAGAGTGAGGTTTAGATCCTTTAGCTCGGCATCCCTGCGGCTGTACCTGACACTCTCCTGAATTATCTCCCCGATCCTGACATCCTCAAGATTCAGGGTAAGCTTGTTGGCCTCGATCCTCGAGATGTCAAGGATGAGACTCAGTGAGTCCGATAGTCTCTGTCCGGCCGAGAGTATTCTTTCCGCCATTTCCCGCATTTCCGGTTCGGGAACTTCCTCCAGCAGTATCTCTGCGTAACCTATGATTCCGATGAGGGGGGTTCTGAGTTCGTGTGACATGTTTGCGAGGAAGTTGTTCTTCAGCCTGTTCATCTCCTCGGCTTTCTGCTTCGTGGCAAGGAGTTCGCGGTTTGTAAGTTCACGCTGCAACGCACCTCCGATGGAAAGAGCGACTGACTGCATCATCGCGATCACGGATCCGGTGTACTTTTCAGGCGTTGTTCTGTTACTGAAACCAATGAAACCCCACAGTTCTTCACCGATGAGAACAGGGACCAACAGTACCGCGTATATCCCTTTTCTGTTCAGAGTTTCACGATCATTTTCGGGCAGTTCATCCGCTGTTATATTGAGTGGTATTCTTTTTCCCAGCGAATTTGCCCAGTGAATTGCTGACGGATCGAAGAAGAGTTCGTCGATATGGGAGTCGAACTTCTCCTCCTCAGCTGCTGTTTTGCTCCATCTTATAACTTTTCTCGCTGTCAGCTGTTTGTTCTGTTCATCCTTGATCAGCTCAAACAGGAAAACCGAATCGACTCCGGGATCAGAACCAATTATCTCGAAGGCTTTCTTTAATGCAACACTGAAGTTTTGCTCAACCAAGAGCACTTCAGAAACTTTGGCGACGTTGTGGAGGTACTCCCTGTGCTCGATCAGTTCATTGTACAACCGGCTGTCATCGGTTATCTCGCTTAAGATGCTGAAATTTAC
>RHKR01000621.1 GCA_008363265.1 Chlorobiota bacterium | reverse complement strand
AAGGATACATCCCGAAGATCTTTCACGCGTCAATCTTACGGTACAACGATATCTCTCCGGCCGCACCGGTGAGTATTACTGCGAACACAGGGTGCGCTGTAAAAACGGAACATATCTCTGGATACTCGACCGGGGTAAAGTGATCGAACGGACCCCCGATGGTGCCCCCAAACGAATGATCGGTACCCACACCGATATCTCAAAGGCAAAACTGACCGAACAGAACCTGATGAACAGTGAGGCTGTGTTCCGTTCCCTCTTCGAGCAGGCATCTATTGGTCTCGCAAAAATTGATCCGGATTTCCGTTTCGAGAGAGTCAACCACCGCTTTGTGGAAATTATGAAGTTTCGCTCCTCTGAACTTGCGGGACAGGATGTTTCCCTCGTTTTTGGTGATGAGATCAACAGTATCAAAGAGTCGCTCGCAAATGACGTTTCGGGATCAATAGCCGGGCACCACTCCGCTGAATTCATATGCAAAACCAAAGACACCTCAAAGATCTGGGTGAACATCACGATCAATCCGGTAAGGGATGCCGACTCACGCATCGACTACTACATACTCATCATCGACGACATTTCCCACAAAAAAAGAGCTGAAGCAGTAATTCAAAAAAGCCGGGAAGAACTCGAGTACGCGAATAAAATGCTCGAAGACGCCTCCAGGATGAAGGATAACTTCCTCGCCAGCATGAGCCATGAGCTCAGGACCCCGCTCACAAGCATAATCGGACTAACTGAAGCGCTGCAACAGGGCGTGTACGGTGATATGGAGCCTCAGCAGCTCGATCCGCTTAAACATATCAGCCAAAGCAGCGAGCACCTTCTTGCATTGATCAACGATATTCTCGATGTATCCAAAGCCGCGGCCGGACAGATGGGGATCGAAAAAGAGATCATCAGCCTGATGCAGGTCTGCCGTTCCGCAATCCAGATAATTTCACCCCTCGCAGCCGCGAAAAATATTACCATCAATTTCTCGATGATCCTCGTGACCGGCGATGTAAACAACAACCGAGTTATAATCTCGATAGAGGATTCTGGTATAGGTATCGCCAAAGAACACCTCGTGAGGGCATTCGAACCATTTGTGCAGATCGACTCGGCTCTCTCACGTCAGATAGCCGGCACCGGGCTGGGTCTGGCTATAGTTAAAAGTTTTACAGAACTCCACGGCGGTTCAGTCCGGATCGACAGCGCGCCCGGCCGGGGGACCCTGGTTGAGATTGAACTCCCGTGGCAGTACGGACAGTCGCCCCAGACCGGAAATACCGTAAACGGGGAAAGTGAACGGCCTAACATTCTGGTGGTCGAAGACAGTCCGGAAGACAGACACACAATGAGTTATCTGCTGAGGAAACTCGGTTACAACACTTACTTCTCGAACTACCTCGGGGATACAATATCCGTTGCGGAAAAGATCACCCCACGGGTTATCCTGGTGGATATCAACCTGCCCGGTGAATCGGGATGGGAAATATTGAGCTCCCTGAAATCATCCGATCAGTTCAGGGGGATTCCCGTTGTCGTCTGCTCAGCCGCCGATGAAGTGATCGACGCGGTGGTTAACGGTGCCGAAGGATATCTGCGCAAGCCCTATTCATTCAGCGAACTCTCACGTGAGCTCGAACGACTGACTTCGGTGAGTGAGGTGATCACTCCGCATGTACGGTCACGAAGACTGATCCTGCTTGCTGAAGATAACAAAACCAACGCCGGTACTTTCAGGGATTTTCTGGTGTCACGCGAATATGAAGTGTTGCTGGCGTATGACGGGGTAGAAGCTGTTAAAATGGCCGGGGAACACCACCCCGACATAATTTTAATGGATGTTCAGATGCCCGTTCTTGATGGACTCTCGGCAACCTCGCAATTAAGAAATTCAGCAGATGAGTATCTCCGTGACATTCCCGTGATCGCACTTACAGCGATGGTCATGCCCGGTGATCAGGAGAAATGCTTCGAAGCAGGCGCGAACGACTACCTCGCCAAGCCTGTATCTCTAATAAAACTTGAATCAAAGATCAAAAAATTCTTGAACTGATATTGCAGGGAATTGATGCCGGATAAATTAAAAGGTGAAATAGACAAAATTACGTTCTACAACGAGGATACAGGATTCGGCGTTGTCCGGCTCCGTTCAGGCAGAATTATCACCGGCACCTTGCCGAAACTCTCCGAAGGTGACCGCGTGGAGGCCGAAGGGGAATGGATAGTCCATCCCAAATTTGGCTCCCAGCTCAAGGTGTCGAAAATCGTGATAACCAGGCCCGAAGGGAAAGTGGCCATCCTCAAGTATCTTAACTCCGGCGTTCTTAAAGGACTGCCCAAGAATTCGGCGAAATTTATCGTTGATTACTTCGGTGACAAGGCCCTCGAAATTATCGAAAAGAATCCTGAAAAACTTCTGAAAGTACCGGGGATATC
>RHKR01000100.1:2748-17360 GCA_008363265.1 Chlorobiota bacterium | reverse complement strand
GGTAACCCAGACGCTTCGTGGCGGAACTGTTCTTCCCAAAAACGTCGTGGAAGTGATACCGAATCCCAACAGTATGGGTTACGTATCAGCCGTAACTGAGAACATAGTTCACAGTAAAGGTTTCGGCTATGGTGATCTGAAAGTTGATGTTGTAAATTCAGCCGAAGTGCCCGATAACCACCTCTTCAAGGTAAGTTTCTTCGCTCAGGATGACAGTGTAAGAGCCGAGCTCTACCGGTTTATCGACGAGACCACGGGTGATACTCTCTTCCGTCTCGGGCAGGATTTCAAGGGAATGGGGACGGGTCCGACCGCGAAAGGTCTCCTGCCTATCATTGCAACCCTCGATACATTCGCGATCGATCTTGATAACACGGGCTTCATTTCGGGAAGTCCGACCAATGCCAAACTGGCATCCCGTTACAGCCTTGTAAAGTCGGTAAATCTGAAGCGTCCCGGATTTCCCGAGGATGTGAAGATTGTGTTCAGTGACCAGGTGCTCGATACTTCGAAGGCCTTCCCTGGCTTCCCCGCGAGGCAGGCGATGTTCAAAGTTACCGGCGTGGCCCCTGATGGCTCTGTGAGGGACTTCGACTTCAAGTTCTACGACAAGAACCTCTCGAAAACACTTGATCAGGTCGACGACTATATTGAAATACAGACCTATCAGACCAAGGCTCCAAATATTGCAATACCGACCTGGAACATCAGGCTCGATACGGTGGGGCAGTGGCAGCGCGGTCCGCTCGTTCCTCCGACCAAAGGTGATGAGTACTATATGAAGCTCAGGATACCTCTCGGCAGCGGTGATGAGTTTACATTCAGAACCGTTGGGCAGAAATACGATCAGGCACTGGCGAACAATCAGTTCAACAGCAAGCCGTATGTGGTTCCGAATCCTTATGTCGCGGCGGCCTCGTTCGAGCCTCAGAGGTTCGGTGTTCAGGGTCGCGGTGAGAGGAAGCTGGAGTTCAGAAACCTCCCGCCGAACTGCACAATAAGGATCTACACTGTTACCGGCGAACTGGTGCAGACACTTCAGCACGATGGAAACATCCTTGAAGGTTTCATCCCCTGGGATCTCAGAACCAAGGATAACCTTGAAGCGGCACCCGGTCTCTATATATTTCATGTCGATGCCGGTGAGGCCGGAACACACATCGGCAAATTCGCGATCGTGAAGTAGGAGGTGCAATCATGAAAACAAGACATTTAACAGTTATTGTTGCGTTGGTGATCGTATCCTCGTTTCTGTTGAACGCCCAAAGCAAGACAGGAACCACAGTTGCCCAGTTTCTTAAGATCGAACCAAGCGCGAGGGCTTCGGCCCTCGGAAACGCGGGAACTGCACTCTTCGGGGAGGCAACCTCGCTCTATTACAATCCCGCGTCGCTAGGAAGGTTGAACAAGATCGACGCCCAGTTCACCTATAACAAGTGGCTGGCCGACATCAACTATAACTACGCCGTGGCCGCCGTTCCCATTCAGGGGATCGGTACTCTCGCTCTGCAGATGACCTCGCTCAGCTCCGGTGAGATGGATGTGAGAACTGTGGAGCAGCCCCTCGGAACGGGTGAGAGGTTCAGTGTAACAAACTTCGCACTCGGATTCGGATACGGAATGATGCTTACCGACAGGGTTTCTGTCGGCTTGCAGGCCACCTACATCCAGGAGTCGATCTGGCACTCAACCCTGACCGCTTTCGCGTTCAACATCGGAGTGCAGTATCAGGTTGAGGTTGACGGATTAACCATCGGTGCCTCGCTCATCAACTTTGGTCCGAGAGCCAAGTATGAGGGAAGGGATGCCTATGTAAACTACGACTTTGATCCGAAGAAGTTTGGTGACAACGACCAGCTCCCGGCTCAACTCAGACTCGACGAATGGGGCCTCCCCACAGCGTTCAGAGTTGGTGTATCCTACCCGGTCAAATTCTCGAAGGATTATCGGCTTACCCTTACTGCGGATGCTTTCCATCCGAACGATAACAAGGAAAGTCTGAGTCTTGGTGGCGAGCTCGAACTTCTCGACCTCGTCTATATCCGTGGCGGGTACCGGAATCTCTTCCTCGAAGATCTCGAGGGGGGTGCTGTGCTTGGAGGTGGTGTTAAAGCCACTATTTCAGGCGGGTATATTGTCAGGTTTGATTATGCCTGGGCTGACTATGGCAGGCTCGATCAGGCGCACCGCTTCACATTTGGAGTGGGTTTTTAAACCCTGTAATGTTCGTATCTCCTTTTGCCGCCGGCTTCATAACCGGCGGCTTTTATTTATTAATTATCCCGGATAAAGCATGAGATATTTAACAAGTCTGGTAATTATGGTTATGTTTTCGGGTTGCTCCGTCGCGCAGATGTACGCTCCTGAAAAGTATGTGAAATATGAAAACCTCCCGAATGATCAGAAACTTTTCCTTGATACACTTCAGCGACAGACATTTGAGTTTTTCCTCCACGAGATAGAGCCTTCGAAAGGACTGGTGAAGGACAGGTCTGCCGACTGGTCACCGGCGAGCATGGCATCCACCGGGTTCGGTGTCCCTGTATGGGCCATCGGCGCGGAAAAGGGATGGATAACCAAGGATCGCGCGGAAGAACTTACTCTTAATCTGATAAGATTTCTCCTCTCCAGTGAGCAGAGTGCAGCCGCTGACGCCACGGGATACAAAGGTTTTTATTATCACTTCGTTGATCTGAAACATGGTAAACGGGAGTGGAAGTGTGAACTCTCAACCATCGATTCGGGCCTCCTTTTTGCCGGACTGATCTTCGCGAGAAATTATTACAACGGAGATAGCGATGCTCACAAAGAGATCAGGGAAGGCGTAACTAAGATACTTGAAAGAGCTGACTGGGACTTCTTCACTATCACGAACGAAAAAAGCGATTTCTTCAACGGGCTTTCAATGGGCTGGCACCCTGAACGCCAGGAGAACAACGGGCTCATCGACCACTGCTGGTGGGGCTACAACGAGGCTCTTGTGCTTTTCATCATGGCGGCCGGATCGGGCTCGAAGGACTATCAGAAACAGTATGACCGCTGGCTGCGCGACTATGAGTGGGGTGCTGCATATCCGGAACTCGACCACTACCTCTTCGCTCCTCTGTTCGGGCATCAGTATTCTCACCTTTTTGTCGATTTCAGGGGAATTTATGACATCAAGAACCGGGAAAGAGGGATCGACTACTGGGAAAACACCAGAAGGGCCACTTACACCCAACAGCTCTTCGGCAAGGAAAACCCCAAGAAATGGAAAGGGATGGACTCCCTCACATGGGGCCTGACCGCGTGTGACGGGCCGGGCGCCAAATACAACTACGACAACTATAAATTTCTCGACTATTCCGCCCGCGGTTTCGCGAAGCATGATCAGCAGTGGAATGACGACGGCACAATTGCCCCGACAGCCGCAGGAGGCTCGATCCCCTTCGCGCCCGAGATAACAATACCTGCTCTGATCAATATGAAGAACAAATATGGCGGGCAAGGTCTTTGGGGCAAATATGGCTTTCAGGACTCTTTCAACCCAACGGCGAACTGGATCGCCACCGACTGCATCGGTATCGATCAGGGGCCGTTCATAATCATGATCGAGAATTACAAAAGCGATTTTGTATGGAAATATTTCATGCAGGATCCGATAATTCAGGCTGGGCTTAAAAAGCTCGGCTATACATCCAGAAAGTAAAATGAATAAAATTGACCTGAACGGGGTTTGGAAATATCTTCCCGATCCCGATTCAAAGCTTGACATTTCAGAAGTGGCTGCAGAACTTGATGCGGGTGGAAGCGCAGAGACCATTGTCCCTTCCAACTGGGAGCTTCACGGTCTGAAAAATTTTAACGGTACTGTCTGGTACGCGAGATTGATCGAACTTCCCCGGTTGGATGTGGCTCAGTCAGTCTTCCTCAAATTCGACGGAGTTGACTATGTCTGTGATGTTTTCGTTAACGGCCACTATTGCGGTGGGAATGAAGGATATTTTGCGCCTTTCACTGTTCCGCTTGATCCCGCTGTTCTTAAAACGAGTGTCAATGGGCTGGCTGTAAGGGTTAACTCACCTTTTGAGGAACCGGGCACCGTATGGCCGCTCAGGAAGAAGACCGTTAAGGGGGTACTGAACCACCATGATTGCCGACCCGGAAGCTGGGACCTTGAGCGGGGACAGGATGCCAATACGGGCGGAATTTGGAACAGCGTTTCTCTCCTGATCACAGAAACAGCGATTGCAGAAGGTGTAAAAATTTCTTATGAGTTTCTTCCGGGTGGAGAGGTTTCAGTCGTTGTTAAGGCAAGTCTGTTTTGTGCCGGTCTTGAAGCCGTTAAACGACTGATCAAAGTAAAAATTAGCTCGCCATCCGGGGAGATCACAGAGTTCAGCAGGGAAGTGATCCTTACACCCGGAAGATGTGAAGTGACGCTAATTGAACGCCTTCCCGAGGTTGAACTTTGGTATCCGTGGGATCTTGGCGAGCAGAAACTTTACGACTTCACTCTCCTGGTGGATGAAGACGGTGTATGGAACGATCGCTTCGGCTTCAGAAAAGTTGAGCTCGATTCTGACGAAAGCTTTTTTATCAACGACACAGAGCTCTTCCTGAGGGGAACGAACATCATCCCCGAACAGCTGCTATCATCACTTTCGGACGACAGGATCAGCATGATGGTAACCATGATGAGAGATGCCAATGTAAATATCGTGCGGGTCCATGCCCATGTGACAAGAAAAGAATTTTATCAGGCATGCGACGCCGCGGGAATACTTGTCTGGCAGGATTTCCCGCTTCAGTGGACACATGATGATTCACCCTCTTTTGCTGCGAATGCAGTAACACAGATTAAAACGATGGTGAATTACCTCTATAATCATCCATCTATAGCGTTCTGGAGCTGCCAGAACGAACCGGGTGAACAGGTGGAAACACTTGATGTTCTCCTTGAAAAAGCCGTGCTTGGGGAGGATTCAAGCAGGGTTGTAAGAAGAGCCTCAAACTACGAAGAGCACGCGTACGACGGATGGTACTGGGGAACATATCAGCACTATGCCGGTGCACCCATGGGGCCACTCGTCACAGAGTTTGGCGCTCAGGGTCTTCCTGAAGCAGGTTCATTGAGACGCTTTCTAAAGTCAACCACGGCACCATACGATTGGACCGAGTGGCGCTACCACGACTTCCAGCCCGATCAGACTTTCAACATAGCGGGGGTAACAACCGGGAATTCACTCGAAGAATTTGTCGAAAACTCGCAAAATTACCAGGCTGAACTCCTTGATTTCGCGATCAACCAGTACAGGAGGCGGAAGGGGAGAGGGATAACAGGGGTGTTCCAGTTCATGTTCATCGACTGCTGGCCATCTCTCACCTGGTCGGTTATCGACTACTATGGCGTTCCGAAAAAGGGCTACCATGCCGTTAAGAAAGCATTTGACCCTCTGCTTCTGTCGGTCTTCCTCCGTCAGGATAAATATTACCGCGGCAGTATGCTGAACTTCGAGATGTGGGTTGTGAACGACAGGTATGACAGTTATGAAAACTGCCGTATTGAAGTGCTGCTGAACGGAGAAAGGGTGGTGGATATCCCTGGCTTTATGATCGGCCCCAACTCTAACACTCATTTCGGTCAGGATTTTTTCAATAAGATCCCCATTCCGGCAGACACCCTTTTGGGTGAGGCATTTTCAGGATCATTCTGAGTTCGGAAGGGAAAAGTCTGCGGGAAGAGGAGTATAAAGTTCTTATCCGAGAGCTTGCATGAGTTCTGTGACCTTGTAGAGGTCGCTTTTGTAAAGATCTTTTATCATTGAATCGAGCAGTCCGTTCACAGGATGGACTGCTTTTGTGTTTTCCACAGCCTGTTTCGCGGTTTTTATCCCGGGTATCACAGTCGACACACCCGGTTGCCAAAGGGGGTAGCTTACTGCCAGATCGAGGGGTGTGAGCCCTTCCCGCGCGGCCATCTCCCAGACCTCTCTGAGGCTGGCATTCACTGTTTTGATCAGCTCATCATTTACGCGGAATGAACGGTGATCTGTCTCTTCAAACTTCCTGCCCGGCTTCATCGTCCCGGTTAACAACCCGAACTGCAGTACCATCCTCGCGATTATCCCCGAACCGTTGGTTTCGGCATCCTTTATCAGATCGAGTGCCCTTTGGTTGATGATGTTGAAGACTATCTGGTAGCTGCTGCAGAGGCCTGTATCTTTCAGGAACTGATATTCGGGGTAGGGATCAAAAGTGGCGAGGGAAATGCCCCAGTATCTGATCTTTCCCTGTTCCTTCAGCCTTTCGGCCGCTTCGATGCACTCACCTTGTTTTAGGTGGGACACTTTCGCAGAGTGGAACTGGAATAGGTCGATCGCCTCCCTTTTAAGCCGTTTCAGGCTCTTCTCAACCGCGTTGATCATATGGTCGCGGGAGTAGTCGAGCAATATTCTGCCGTCATCGCCGACCCTGTGGCCGGCCTTAGTGGCGATTATAACTTTGTCTGAATTGCCGAATGCCTTGCCGATCAGTTCTTCCGATCTCCCGAGGCCGTAAAAATCGGCTGTATCATAGAAATTAATACCAAGGTCAAATGCCTTATTCAGGGCTTCGAGTGAGACATTGTCATCGGTCTCACCCCATCCGATGGCGACATCACCGACCTTTGATCCGAACCTGCGGTATTCCATTTTAATCAGACTCTTGAATGGGAAGAGTTACCGTGAAGACCGATCCTTTTCCGGGCTCGCTCTGAACATTGATTGAGGCTCCGATCTTTTCGCACCACAGTTTCGAGAGGGTAAGCCCGAGGCCCGCGCCTTCGTGTGTTCTTCCAATACCCTCGCTTGCCTGACGGAACTCTTCGAAGATCACAGTTTGGTGCTGTGATGATATACCGATACCTGTATCAGCCACCTCTATCTTAAATTCGTTCAGGTCGCGGTAGCCTCTTATCGACACTTCTCCGCTGTCTGTAAACTTTATTGCGTTGTCGATCAGATTATCCATGATGTTCTCAAGCATTCTGAAATTGGTGTTGATCCTGAAACCTTCGCAGGGGCACTCCGTTTTCAGTTTAAGCCCTTTTTTATCCGCCTCAAGTGTGAAAAGATCGACCGATTGCCTGATGAGCTTTGCGGGATCAACGCTTTCAAAACCCGGGAAGACTGTCTCTGACTCCCACTTGGCGTAGTCGAGCAGAAGATTCAGGGTACGCATCAGTCTTGAGCCGGCCTTGTAGATATTCGATGCCCATTTTTTCTGTTCGTCGTCATGAAGTGACGGGCCACCTCTTCTGCTTTTTCCTTGGCTTCCTCGAGTTTTTTTGTGGTCTCAACCCGGAAAGTTACGTCACGGGCCACTACGATCGATTGGTAGTAATCGCCGTTCTCATCATAGAAAAAGTTCGCGAGGTCCTCCCGCCAAATGTAGGAACCGTCCTTCCTTTGGGCGCGGTAGAGATAGATCAAGGTTTTTTCTTTGCGTCCTATCGCTTCGAATATCTCTCCGATCACGTGGCGGTCTTCGGGGTGAATAAGATTAGCAACAGCCTCTGACGTGCGGCCGATCTCTTCCTCTTCGGGATATCCCAATTGTCCAAGATACGATTTCGAGGCGAATTCGATGGTTTTTCCCTTGATCACAAGAATGCCGTCGGAGGTGTTTTGGGCGATCAGTTCGAATCTGTCACGCATCTCCCCGATTTCCAGCTCCTTCTGCTTTTCCATCGAGATATCGTAGGTGATACCGGCCAGCTCCCTTTTACCCTCGTGTGGTTCCCGAACCGATCCAACCGACCTGCACCAGCAGATCCCGCCATCGCTTCTCCTTAACCTGAAATCGATCAACAGTCTTGAAGACTCGCCTGCGCGGCACTGCTCCAGTTTCTCCATCATCAGGTCAATATCCTCAGGCACCATAAGCACCCCTATTCCGCCTTTTTTCAGGATGGATTCAGATCTGTATCCGAACAGGTTGTCGAAATTGGTTGAATAGGTCATCTCAAGATCATCCAGATCGACCACCCAGAGAAAGGCACCGGCGCTTTCGAGAGCTACAGTACTGTTTTGGTTATTGGACATAAAAACCTCGAATATCACATTTAATTTATTAAAAATTTAAGAATTAACAATTTGGTAATTTGACAAACGTGAAATGTTGCAAACTTGCAGTGGAAGGTGGGTTTTTATATTTTCGTCGCTGTTTTTGGTGAAAAAGGGTGAAATTATGAAGGAAAAAGGGAAAGAACTTTTGCGCGACGAGGCAATACGCTCTATAGATTTCCTTGTAAGTGTAAGGGAAGGAGCGGTTGAAGGGAAGAATATCAATCACAGAATTGCTGCCGCCAGGATACTGATCGACAAGGTGTATCCTTCAGGCGGCGACAAGTCGGATAAAGGGGAGAGTGTCGTCAGGATCGAGGTGGTCGATCTCACTGCACCTGTTGAAAAACCCACTGACCGGGGTGCGAAGTGAAACATATCAAAGAAACCATTTCACTCCTCCCAAAGCAGCTTCAGCTGAAGGAACTGATCGCCGGGAGCGCGTACTCATGGATCGGTTACGGCGGGGCCAGGGGTGGAGCTAAGAGCCACGCCATCAGGGAGATCGCCCTTCTACTCGGGCTGGACCCGGCATACAGGATGAGATCACTGATCTTCAGACGCTACTCCAAAGAGCTGCTGAAGAACCACATCCTGCCTCTGTATGAAAAACATCCGGGACTGATGAACAACTACAACAAGAGCGAAAAGATACTCTATTCACCGAACGGTGATCCCCTGATACAGTTCGGGTATGCCGACAGTGAGAGCGATATCCACTCGTTTCAGGGATTCGAGTTCGATCTGATCTTCATTGATGAGGCAACCCACTGCACTCCGCATCAGTTGCAGTTCCTGAAAACATCCAACAGAACGATGAAACAGGGATTCACGCCGAAAATGGTTCTGACGATGAACCCCGGGGGCATCTCCCACTCGTGGTTGAAAAGGCTTTTCATCGATCGCAATTTCCTTCCGAACGAAGACCCCGGGCAATACGTCTTTCTTCAGTCGTACCTGTGGGACAATGTCTTCTGGTCGATTCGAAGTCTGACACGGGACGGAATATCGATCCATGATTACTACCACCACTGGAGTGAGACAGAGAGGCGTGACTACTGCCTGAAGCACAGCACGTACGCCGCGAACCTCCGGTCACTTCCGGATGAACTCAGAACCGCCTACCTTTATGGTGATTGGGAGGTCTTTGGCGGTATGTTCTTCCGGAACTTTGACCGGAAGCTTCAGGTGATCGAGCCGTTTGAAGTGCCCGAATCGTGGACGCTGGTGGGCAGCCTCGATCCGGGATTCAGCTCGCCGTGTTCGTTTGGGGTTACGGCGAGAGACCATGAGGGACGGTACTACCGGGTTTTTACATATTATGAAAAGCAACGGACACCACGTCAGCACGCGGATGCGATCAATGAAATTCTTACCACCGATCCGGTTATCACGGGGTTGCTGCGTGGCCGTGTGCCATCTGTGATCGTTTCGGGGAGAGACGCATTTGCCAAAAAGGAAAAATACTCGGTTGTCTCGCATGAGGCCACCTTTGCCGATGTTTTCGCATCGAAGGGAATTTTCCTCTCACCGGCATACACAGGGAGAAAAACAGGCTGGTGGAGCTGGAAGAGCCTCTTCCCCACGGAGGAGAAACCTGCTTCTTATTTTATTTTCGAGGGTCTTAACGTACCTTTACTTGATGAAATGATGTCGGCAACCTTTGACTCGAAAGAGCCCGAGGATATCGCGGGGAAGGGAAATGATCCTTCCGTTGCAGACCACGCACTGGATGAACAACGCTACGGGATCATGGCTCTGTTTAAACCGGAAGCCGCAAAAAATAATGAAACTTTCGCGAGAAATGGAGCAGGGGGTGACCGGGAATTTGATCTTTAAGAGTTACTTGCCGCCGCTTCCGGTCTCACCTCCCGCCGGTCAAAGAGGCTGATTGTGATCATTCTCACACGAAGGAAAAAACGGATTAAAAAAATTGTTTTGGCTGAGGAAATAATTCCGGGATTTTATTATTTTTGTTCAACCTTAATACCACTTTTAGAACCGGGAAGAATTTAATCCATGTTTACTTCAATTGTCGCGCTTGCCGTCGTGATCGGCTTCTTAAACATCCTTTTTATCATCTACTCAACTCTTGCTTCCAGGAGAAAACTGCGCAAGGATCAGTATACGCTGATTCCTGTCCGTGAGAAGAAGCGCGTTAAAGCGGTTCAACTCGAGGAACCTGTGCCTGTAGCCAACGATCTGTTCAAAGACTACATTGAAGACGGAGTATTGCTCTACTCGAAAGAGGATATTCTCGCTGAGAAATTCTCCAAGGTTGAGCGTAATTCCAGAGTCGCACGCTCAGTCTCCGTTCCGGGACCCGCCCGGTTCTCGATGGCTGATTTCAGGTAGCAGGGATCATCTAACAAAACCCTTAACGTCTTCAATTACGGCGGTAACCAGCGTTTCCAGTTTGGTCAGTTCTCCGCTGCGGTTGAAAGACTTGACTGTTGTTTTGTCCCTGATTATTTTCCAGTTCAGTTCGACTTTGTTCCCTTTCACGGTATAGGTACCACTCAGCTTCAGGGCCCCGGGATAACTTTTTACATCCCAAAAAATAAGTTTGGAATTAACCCCGGCAACGGACAGTGCCTCCAGTCCGTCGTCGATCTTCTCCGCGAGGGAGAGGTCGTCTACCAGGTCATCCGCATTGAGGAAGACTGAATTTATGAACACCGGCTTCTCCTGCGCGAGAGGGATCAAGGCCTTGTCTTTCTCATCCAGCACCCCGATATCAAAACTCTCCGAACCTTTCGGTGAAAAAATTCTCGGTTCCTGAATACCACCAATCCCCTCAGCCAGTTTAGGTACCATTTCCCGTGCGTGCTGCATAAGCAGAACAATATCCACTGAACGGTTATCCTTAAGAGCGAGACCCCGCATTCCTGCGAGAAGACTGTAGGTCAATAACCCCTGTCCGTATTTGCTTGCCTCGTAACTTACAGCGTCCGCTGCACTTCCCGTGATGATGTGGAGACCGGTCCGGTCTTTCATCCTCTCGAGGGAACGGATTATTGATCCGGAGATGTCACGTTTTTCAGCCAGATTATCAACCAGTTTGCCCGAAGCGCAAGCATCTATGATCAGCACCTGCTTCAAGGCTGCGATCTTTTTCAGCACTTCAACGAGTTCGTTTCCGCTGATCGTGGTTGAGTTTCTCACCGAAGCGTCTTTGTAAACTTCAGGATTGGGGGAGAAAGCCTCCTGCGTGAGGTAGTAGAGATCGCTCTCCTCACCGCCAAGGTTCATCCCGTGCCCGGCAAGATAAACCACCAGCACATCTTCCGCGTTAGCCTTTGATGCGATATCGCTGAAGGTTTTCAGGATGTTGTCCCGGGTGGGTTTAAGTTTTGAAGAAACATCTGTCGTAATAAGGTATTCTTCCGTGCGGTCTTTCCCGAACAGATGCCCTGCGCCAAGCGAGACCGCCTTCATGAAATCGGTTGCGTCTTTCGCGGCGTATTTCAGATCGAGTTTATCGCCCTGATAGTCGGCAACTCCTATCGAAACTATGTACGCGGATGGGGTCTGAACACTTTTTTCATAAAGAAAATCGGCTTCATCTCCCGGACTCGAGAGGGTGCCGTCGCCGTTCCAGGTTACCACGACTATTCTGTTCTCACCATTTACCAGCCATGGATGATCTTTCAGATTGATATCGAAATTGCCGTTTCCCTGATCAGGTTTTATCGTGGTGCCGCGGGCATCGGATATCATTTCCTTGCCGTTCAGGAACACCTGCACCTTGCCGATACCTCCACCCTGGTTCTTGAGGGAAACGGTAAGTTTTTCATAGCTCTCCCTGAAAGTGAGATCAGTAACTTCAGGCCAGAGTTTCATTTCCTTGTCGATCGAGGAGACGGAACGGAGCTGCTCGCCGTTCATCACCTTCTCAAACAGGCCGGGTTCCCAGTATTTCTCTTTCAACTGACCGAACTCGATCCGGTCGAGCCCCTGAATGTAGTACATCTTCTCCATTGCTCCCGGAGTGGCATCGAACAGGCCGGACGGGTGGATAACGCACCAGTCGGTTGAGTCGATCCCGACGATCGATATAAGAAGAGACCGGTCGTTTATGTCATAAAATGAAAGCACACTGTTCTTTTCAGTTACGATCATGTCCCGGGTAAATGAGATATCCCTGCCGTTGTTTGTCAGCATCATTTCGTTTACGGGTTCGCCCGTCGCAGCATCCCAGAAGAAAACCTGTTTTTCATCGTTGAAGGCGGTTATCTGCTTTCCGTCCGGCGTGAAGAAGACCCGTTCAAATGTCCGGTCACCACCGTAAAAGTCCCTTGTCATTTTGCCTGAGGCGATATCCCAGAGTTTAACCGTCGCGTCGATCGACCCCGTCACCAGTTTCTTCCCGTCGGGACTGAAAGCCGCGTCCATCACGAATGAAGTGTGGCCGAAGAACTTTTTGATCTCTTTGCCTGTGGAAAGATCGTAGATCGAAGCAGTGCTGTCACGGTTGGCTGAGACAAGGAATTTTGAGTCGGGACTGAACCTGACAACATTGATATCCTGGGTTGAGGGTTTGATCCTCTTTAAGAGCCGTCCCGTTCCGGTCTCATAAACAGCGATGGTAGTATCGCCTCCGAAGAGCCCGATCATCTTTCCGTCAGGGCTGAATGAAGCAAAGAAGAGCATGTCGGAGGATGTCGGGATGAATCTCTCCAGTCTGTTTTCTTCCCAGTTCCAGAGATGAATGCCTGTATTGTAGTCCCCTGAATCATCGTATCCGGGGAGAGCGATAAGATTTCCGGCGGGATGGTAGGCTGCAAACCAGTAACTCAGATAGGGCCCGGTCAGTCTGGCCAGACTTTTACCGGTTACTGCGTCCCATACCCCCGCGGTAAGATGCTCATCCATTACGGCAACATTCGAGCCATCGGGACTGAACTGTACTGAAGTTATGGCGGCTGTTTTTCCCTTTAATTCCATTAGAATTCCACCCGAAAAATCAGTTATTATCACTTTCCCGTTGTAGTCGCCGAAAAGCAACCGGGATCCGTCAGGTGAGATGTCGGCCGCACCAACAAGAGACTGAGGCTCGACGAATATCGTCTGCACATCTCCGGCCTCAACATTATAGATCACCGGCGCCGATTGAAAGAACGTAACCAAAACCTGTGAGCCGTCTTCGGTGAAAATAATATTCGAAATTCTGGATGGTTCTTCCCTCCAGAGGTAGAGTATCTGCTCAATCGTTCCTGTGGAAGTGTTGCGGATGACAACAGAGTCGCCTGCAGTGGGGGTTGCGATCAGCCTGGAATCGGGAGAGAACGCTGCAATGTTGCGGTCATCTGCATTACCCATGAAACTCGTGATCATCTTGGTTGTTGATGTTTCCCAGAGCTGGATCGTTCCGCTGTAGCCGGAGGTGTAGAAATATTTGGAATCGGGACTGAATCCCGCGTCGATCGCCCAGTTGAAGCCTGTCTGCATCCGGATGAACTGTCTGAAATCCGAGGTGTTCCAGAGCCCGGCGGTCTGATCCCAGCCAACTGTTATAATATACTTGCCGTCGGGGCTGTACCTTGCTCTCTCGACTGTTCCCGAGTGTCCCGCGAGCGTGTCAGTGAATACACCGGTAAGTGGGTCCATCACGAACGCGGTGCCACTCATAGTGGCTATAAGTATCCTTGAACAATCGGGGCTCCAGACTGAGGAAGTGGTGGCCATATCGCCGAGCGACACTTCACTCAGTTTTCTTCCGGTTGACGTTTCCCAGACAAGCACACGGTGGTCCCATCCCCGGGTCAGATACATCGAACCATCAGGTGAGAACGAGGCATCCTCCACCTGCTTGGTGTGGGCCGTGATGTTTCTTAGTAAAATGCCGGTATTGGCATCCCAAAGCTTGGCGGTATTGTCCCAGCTTGCAGTAAGAATATAATTACCGTCGGGGCTAAAGCAAACCGTCTCAATCTTGTCTTTATGACTGACGGGTAGGATCAGTTCAGGTTTAATCTGAGGCATCGCCTGAAAGGCGAGAAGGAACAGGAGGGGGAGTATCTTTTTCATTATCATTTTCCGGAGAAAAAATTTTTCCGGGAATAATCTAATGAATATTCAGGTTAAGAGCAATCAGTGATTTGGATGTGTGTTGAAAAGCACTGAGAGCGGAGCAAAAGGCTGCCTGATGCAACCTTTTGCCCGTTTGGAAAGTGAAATACTATTTGCGCAGAAATATCTGCTTCGCGCCTGGCCTGCCGTCGATATAAACGGTAGAGGTGTAAACGCCCATCGGGACACGCTTCTGGTTGGCATCGCGGCCATCCCAAATGATCCGGTTGTCGTAGAACTGATCTGTTACAGGGATTGTTACGACCGTTCTTCCGGAGATGTCGCGGACGACGATCACGGTTGATCTGGCGCCGCTTTTGAACTTGGTGAAAATTCGGGGGTTAACGCCCGTGTATTTTGCTATCCGTTCCTTCGCGAACTGATCGAGGGTCAGCGCTGTCGGAGTAACAATAAAAACATTCAGATTGCCGGGAAGGATGTAGTACTTTCTTC
>RHKR01000100.1:0-2741 GCA_008363265.1 Chlorobiota bacterium | reverse complement strand
CGTTCTCGGTCTCACCCGCGTCGAAGCTGAACTCGAACACCTCTTTGCCAGCGGCATCGGGAAGAGTGACGGTGTAGTAGTCGTCATCGATCTTTTCCATCTTCACGCGCTCGGTGGTTTTGTAGCCGGTTTTGAAAACGAGATAAACGCTCTTGGCCCGCACTTCATCTTTAAAGCGCTTGTGAACCTTCAGTTTTCCCTGAGTCACCACTTCAATATTCGGATGTGTAACCGCCTCGAGAGATGACACCAGTCCGTAACCGTAGAGGTTGTCGGGGAGCATCCGCTGGTCGGAAGTGTAGCGGAGGATGAACCGTGCCTGAGTGTTCTTCAGGTGGGGGAAAAGTGATAGCATCTGCCCGGCGATTCCCGCCGCGATCGGTGTGGCAGCCGAGGTTCCGTTGGAGCGCTCAAACTTGTTCTTTGAGGACGCAAGCGCGCCGAACACGCTTACTCCCGCAGCTGAAAAATCGGGTTTTATTCTGCCGTCAGCTGTCGGACCGCCCGAGGAGAAATCGGCAATTTCACGGTTTCTTGTAACGGCTCCGATCGCAAGGGCGTAGGTGCCGTCGCCTGGTGTGGAAACATAATACCAGGGCTCGTTCGCCGAATTGCCGGCGGCGGTGAAAGTGAGAATTCCTTTTTCGAACGCGTAGTTTATCGCCTTGGTGCAGATCGCCGTTTCGCCCGTCAGGTCTTCATACCTGTAGGTTGTGTCATCAAAAACAGTGTAGCCGAGTGAACTGGTGGTTATATCAACGCCGATGCTGTCCATGAACATTATGGCAGCGGCGTAGTTGTCTTCCTCGACCATTCTCTCGAACTCTGTTGTTTCGGTTTTCGCGAGAACGAACTCGGCTTCGTGAGAAGGCCCCACAAGTTTTCCCTCGAGGTATCCACCGCAAACCGAGAAGCAGAATGTGCCGTGGTTGTGCTGCGAGAAGGGATCGCCATCCTGATTTGCGGTTATCTTGTCTTTTTTTACAAAGTCGTATTCAGCGATCACCTTCCGGGTTTTGAGGGCATCGTGCTTCTGCCAGTCGAAACCGGAGTCGAGAACGCCGATCCTGATTCCTTTACCTTTTCCTCCCATCCTGTTCACCTGAGGGACATCCGATATTTTGTACTGGATGAAGGAGCCGCCGTACAATTTTTGGTCTTTGTCAGAATTAGTGTAGAGTGTGGAGTGTGGAGTATTGAGTATGAAGTTTGAAGTATGAGGTATGAAGGATGAAGCGTTAGCTAGGAGGTCTTCTTCAATTGGGAGGGGGGTGGTGTTGAACTCGTAAGGTATACGGATCCTTATCACGGGACGGACATGCGCCACGAAATCGAGCTGTTTGATCTTTTCAATTGTTTGGTTGTCAGCGGTTACGGAAACGCAGTCGAACCACTTAAGAACCCAGCGGAGGCGGGCTCCCGTGGCTTCGAGTTTCGCGAGGTATTCAGATGAAACGGGAATGTCTTCAGGCGACACTTCATTTCCCGTGCCGAGATGCTTTATCCTTCTCTCGATGCTCCGGGTGGAAAGCGACGAAACCGCCAGATCCCACAGTACCGAACCGGGGGTGAAAGAGCCGCTGTGCCCCTTCTGTTTCAGAAAAACCATGTAATTGTTCTGGGCGGAGAGGGGAAGCGAAAGCGTGAACAGAACGACCAAGAAAGAAAAAAGCATTTTCATATGAAAACCTGATTAACCGTGTTGAGGAACCACTAAATTACTATCTAAATATAATGATTTGTCGTGTGCCTGTTAAGGCCGAATTTAGTCTCTATTGGGGGGAGTTGGACCACATTAACGTGTTACAGGGGAAAGCAAGTTCACGAAATCATCTCCTCTTTGCGACCTCTGCGTCCTTTGCGGTTTAACGGCACTAATCCACCACCTTAAAGAACCGGTTGAACCTCAGCCAAGAGGTCAGGCCGGTTGAGAATGGGTCGACCGACCAGTAGATGAACGACACTTCGCCGATCAGATTATCGTAAGGGACATACCCCCAGTACCGGCTGTCAAGGCTGTTGTCGCGGTTGTCGCCGAGGACAAAATAGTAGTCTTTCTGCACAATATAACGGTTGATCTTCTTGCCGTTCAGCAGGAAATCATGTCCCTGAACAAAGAATGAGGTGTCGCCCTGCTCACCGCGGATCACATCCTCCCACTGCATGAAACTTGAGATATTAAGCGCGATGGTGTCACCCTTTTTCGGGATGTAGAGGGGGCCGTACCAGTCTTCGTTCCACTCTTCATCGCCCGGGAAAAGCTGTGAATTGTTGTCGCTTTTTGCTTTGGGTTTACCCTTTTTAAGTCCGTAAGGCTGGGGGAGTTTCTCCCCGTTAACGAAAACCACACCCCCTTTAATCAGGAGAGTGTCACCCGGTAGGCCTACAAGGCGTTTAACATACGCGGGATTGGCGGGATCGTCCTTCCTTCCCTCCGGGAATTTGAAAACAATGATCGAATTGCGGCCCGGTTTGGCGCTCCCTTCCCATTCGGTGAAGGGTATGCCAACATCGGAAAAGGGGATCATCAAAGGTGCTTGCCTGGGAAAGAGAAACTTGTTCACCACAATAAAATCACCCGCCTCGAGGGATGCTTCCATAGAGTTCGTCGTAATTCTAAAAGTCGAAATGAAAAACAGCCGCATCGTCACCACTCCAATAAGGAACAGAAACAGCAGAAGAAATATGCGGGTGTAGAATTTTTTTGAGGACAAGTTTTATTAGTGGTTAGTGGTTAGAGG
>RHKR01000099.1 GCA_008363265.1 Chlorobiota bacterium | reverse complement strand
ACTTCATGCTCCTTCCGCGTATCGGTCTTTCATTCCCGATTGGAGAGAATACAGCCTTCAGGCTTCAGTACGGTCATTTTACTTCGATGCCAACCTTCAGTCAGGCACTTTCGAACAGAGGCAACAAAGGTATAACCGGATACGGTAATGCCAACCTTGAACCCAAGAAGACGATCCAGTATGAGTTCGGGCTTCAGCAGTTGATCGACGATGATAACAGGGTTGACCTTGCATTGTATTACAATGACAGGGTTTCGCAGATAGGTTTGCTCAGGTACGCGGCTTTTACAGGTACTGTTCTGAACAGTCCTTCAGCATACACTTCAGACAATACCCCGCTGTTTAACTACACCACATTCTCGAACAATGCCTTCGGCGCCACTTTGGGATTCGAAATATCGTTTGAGAAAGTAAATCCGAAGAACTGGATGTACCGGCTAACATATAGCATCTCCCAGACAACCGAAGGTAACTACGGCGCACAGGTGATCTACCCAACAGCTTCAGCAGCAGCTGAGTCGCGTGATTATACAGGTGAATTTCTTTCAGGAAACGACAGAACTCACAACTTCAGAGCTCTGCTCCAGTACAACTGGGGAATGGGAGAGGGACCGGAGATATTCGGAATCAACCTGCTGGAAAATTCGAGTATCAGTTTCATTTACTCTGTTCAGTCGGGTTCACCGTTCACCTACAGAACCTCATTCGATCTCAAGGATATCGTGAACAACAGACGGTACCCCTTGGAGTCCAACTTCGACGTGAATTTCACAAAGAACGTGGTTCTTGAGGGTGGTTACCGTTTTGTTATCGGCTTGAGGATAATGAACCTGTTCGACAACAAATGGCTGACCCCTGTAACAGGCAACGACCTGATAAACTGGGTTGACTACGGAACCACCATAGATCAACCGGGTAACGATCCCTACAGGATCAGCTACATTTCATCGTTTTACAAAGCTTACAAGAATATTCCGAGACAGGTGTTCTTCACTCTCGGTTTTGGATTCTAAAATCAAGGTATTGCAAAATATGACTAAAGTGACATTCAAGCTAATATTGATTTTGCTCACCCTTTCATCAGGGATGCTTGCTCAGGTGGAATCGCCTCTGCTGATCCTGAACCGGGGAGCTTTGTGGCACTCGCTGTCACCTTCAAAATCGGGACCCGCGTATAACAACTGGGCTCCCACGGGACCAACGCTCGACTGGCCCGGATTTGATGCATCATGGATCGGTGAGAACATCGGCGGTACTGCCAGTCACATGGCAACCGGTGGATTCTGGATCGGTGCAAAAAATAACAAGGATTCAGTGATCTCGGTTGAAGACTGGGCAATCTATGGTGCTTCAGTTTCCACGGAAACTTCATCGAAATACAGTCTGAAAACACACAGAAAACTGTATCCTTCCGGAGAGAACTACTGGCTTCAGGCTAATCCGCTCGTGGGAGAGGAAGTGGTTGAGTCGGTGTGGGAGTACAACCCTGCATTTTTTACGCCCAACCAGCAGGATGAACTTCAGCTCCCGTTAAGGGTGGTAAGACGTGCTCACCAATGGAGCGGTTCGAAGAGGGATGAGAATTATATCCTTTATGAATACTACTTCATAAACATCTCAGCCGAATTAAAAGCTGCAAACCCAACGAAGAACATTACAGATACACTTCATGGTGTTCAGATGCTGCTTACTTACGCGATGCAGTCGAACTCGAGATCATGGCGTGTACTCTTTCCTCAGGAGACCAATGGTGCCAGGAACACTAAAGTGGTTTATGACAGAACCAACAAAATGTTCCAGGCTGAAAATGCTAATTATGGCTTCACGAACTCACTCGGAAGGGTGGTTAACGGAATTCCACAGGGTGAGTGGCTCGCTCCGGGTTATGCAGGAGTTAAACTTGTGTATGCATCGCCTGATTCCACAGGGATTGCAACCCGTGTCGACGAAACCAAACTGGGATGGTCCCAGGGTGAAGCAACCCTTGATCTTTCAGGACCGTTCACGGGTGTCTCCGGGTTCAATGAAGACAAGTACAGGGCGATCAAATTCCCGACAAATCTCTTCAGATTTGTTCAGTTTCCAAGGAACCTGACTGATACTACCTTCATAAACAATGCCAGAAAATGGTCGGTAATGTCGCTCGGTCCCTGGGAAATGAAGCCGGGTGATACCGTTAAAATAGTTTTGGCAGAGATAGTTGCCGGTATGGATTATTCATACGCTTTGGATAAAACCACGTCACCGAGTCTGATATTCAATCAGAGCTATACTCAGAATTTCATACCCGCTGTTCGTCGAGCTCAGCTTACTTATGACAACAGGTTCAACCATCCTGATCCACCTGCAGCCCCGAAGTTCAATGTGAACTTCTATCAGGGTGCCGAGAGAAAGGTTGCCAACGTGGTTACCTGGGAGAACAGTGTTGAGGCCATCCCTGATCCGGATGACGGTGTGTTCGATCTTGCGGGATACAGGATCTACAGATCGGATTTTCTCCCCATAGGTCCCTGGACCATGATCGCGGATATCAAGAAAGGTGATCCCGCATATATAACAGGAACCACCTACTCATACACTGATTCCACGGTACAGATCGGAACAGGATATTACTATTCTGTCACCGCTTATGATACGGGAAAGGCATTCTGGACCGTAAACCCGACACAGAGATTCCCCGAAACGGGAAATACGGTCAGAGTACCCGCGATGGAAACCTCGATATTCGCAAACAGAACAACCAGGCCATTCCTGGCCACACTTCCCGCGCCCAAGAGCGTGAATGAAGTGCTGGTTGTACCGAATCCTTTCATCATCGGAGAGGGTTCAAGCCAGCCCGGTGAAACTGATCAGATACAGTTCGTGAACGTGCCCAACCCAAGCACGATCAGGATCTACACGGTCAGAGGTGACCTCGTAAAAACGATAGTTGTTGATGAGAACAGGGGAGGCATCGTGACCTGGAATCAGGTGACCGATTTTGGTCAGTATGTCGAAAGCGGAGTTTATATCTTCCATGTTGAGTCGCAATATGGTAAATCAACCGGTAAATTTGCGATCGTGAGGTGATAAAGATATGAAAATCAAAAGTTTAATATTGTTATTGGTTATCGTACAGGCCCTGTTGGTTGCTCAGGACTTTAAAAAGACCGCTACCGCCGGGTTCGTTTTTCTTCAGCTTCCGGTAACTGCAAGAAGTGCCTCACTTGGTGAGTCTTCTGTTGCTCTCGCTGATATGGGTGTTTCTTCAGTTTTCACCAACCCCGCGGGTATGGGCTTTAACGACCGTCAGCACTCGTTCACAGCATCGTATTCACCATGGATAGCCGAGATAAAACACTATGCTGCGGCGTATTCGTATAATACAGACTTTGGGGTTTTCGCCCTGGGTGCTGTTGCCGTGGATTACGGTACAATGCAAAAGACCAAAAGAACAACCGGGCAGAAAGTCTACGACGTACTCGGGAATTTCTCGGCGAATGCAATAGCGCTCGGACTCAGTTATTCGAGAGCACTGACCGATAAATTCTCCTTCGGCCTCACAGTTAAGTATGTGAGAGAGGGGATCGATAATTATTCTGCGACCAACGTTCTCTTTGATGGCGGAGTTCTCTACTATACCGGACTCGGTTCGCTGAGAATTGGGGCCTCGATCCAAAACTTTGGTGTTGAGACTAAGTACATTAACGATCCTTTCAAGATGCCTTCAGTTCTCAAGTTGGGTATCGCTTCCGAACTGATCGGTAACATGCAGTCTGAGATCAGAGTTACGGGCATCGTGGAAGCACTCCACCCCAATGACGGTGATGAAAGAGTGAATGCCGGACTTGAGTTAGGGTGGAAAAACATGGTAATGCTTCGAGGCGGGTACAAATTCTTCTACGATGAAGAAACCTGGAGCCTCGGTGTAGGAGTCACTCCATCAACACAAATTCCTGTGGGTGTCGACTTCTCATACGCCGACTATGGCCGGCTTGGAAATATCCTCCGTTTCACATTAAATCTGAACTATTGAGGAGGACTGAAATGAAAAACGTATTATTTACTCTTCTTCTAGTTCTGGCGGTGTCATTCACATCGACTGCCCAACTATCGGATATCGAGGTTACAGGATCATTCTCATCTGCCGGATCTCTGAAGTACGCGCTGACGAAAGCCAACGGTTTCGGCGGAGGGGTTAAGGTTAACTTCAAGACATTCGATAATTTCTATATTTCGGTCGCTGCAGGCTACCAGTCGTACTCGATCGATCAGGATTCCGCCCTCACCCAATGGCGTTGGAACTTCTGGGATAACCGCTACTACGGCAGCATCAGGGCTGATCTTACTGACACAGCCAAATACAAGCTGACGATCACCCCGACTCAGGGGATGCATACTATTCCTGTTTCCGTACTGATCGGTTATGAAGCCGAACTCGGCGATCTTAAAATAAAACCCTATGCCGGCGCGGGTATCCTTTTCTTTACGAGATGGTTCTATGTGGTGGAAGACTGGACAAAGAAGCTGTCGAAACTCGATGCGCAGTTCAACTACAACTACCGGAACTTCGCGCCTTCCAAGTATGGAAACCCGATCATGCTGCATGGCGGGCTCTCGCTAAAGTACCCGCTGTTTGAGTATGTGAACCTTACCGGTGATCTTAACTACACCCACTTCGTGGAGACAGACGGAATGGGATATTCGGATCTTCCGTTTGGGAACAATCTGAATTTCAAATTAGGACTTTCATTCAGTTATTGATCAGAGTATGAAAAAATTAATCACAATATTCGTAATACTGGCCACGGGATTAGTGGCCCAGGGAAAGTGGTCAGCAGGAGCAGGAGCCTCATACCTTATTCCCGTGGGTGAATTGAAGAACCGGTTTTCTCCCGGTTATGGTGCTTCAGCTTTCTTCACAAAAGAAGTGTCGCAAAAGTGGAGCTGGTCCGGAAAAATTGAGTATCTGGTATTCGATAAACTCAATGAAGACAAGATGTTCATTAACCGTGAATATCTGATCGGAACCCAGGAACAGAAGTTCACTTATCCGATAAAGTCGCTAAAGATGGATATGAAGGCCTACGGTGCCTCGGTTCAGGCTGATTATTATCTGCTTCGCGAGAGCTGGTATGAAACCAAGCTTAATCTTGGTTTTGGAATTTATCGCTGGCAGTTCTCGAGAGGGAGTTATTCTGATTCACTTTTCGCGCCTGACACCGCGGGTGTCAACAAACTTCAGGAAGCGCTTTCAGTTCCATCACTTGATCAGGAAGACTGGAGCGGGACCTTCAATGCCGGTGTAGAGATCGGTGTTCAGGTGATCGATCCGGTTTGGTTTTCAGTCTCCGCAACCTACAAAAACATTCTTGGTGAGCTATGGTCGACTCTGAAACTCGACTTTGAGAATGTAGCCTCCATGCAAATGATCGAGTTAAAAGCAAATTTGAGGGCAAGGTTTTAATGATCAGAAGAAAAATCAGTTTAAGCTTTATTGTACTATCCTTTGTGATAATCATAGCGGGGTGTGGAAGTGTGAATCAGACTTCGAATCAGAACAGTGATTCCGAGGCTTCCGGGGCATCGATCAATGAATCGAGGGCAACAGGTGTCTCCGCGGTAAGAGGCGTCTGGTTGACGAACGTCGACAGCAAGGTTCTAAATTCGAACAAAGGCATAGTTGATGCAGTGAAAGCCTGCAAGGAAATGGGTTTCAACACCATTTTCCCTGTGGTGTGGAATAAAGGTTATACACTTTACCCCAGCTCGACGATGAAGAAAGAGTTCGGTGTGGAGATCGATTCCAATTTTGCCGGAAGAGACCCGCTTCGCGAATTGATAGTCGAAGCTCACAAGTATGGTATCAAGGTTATACCCTGGTTCGAGTTTGGATTTGCTGCCTCCTTTAAGGCTGACGGGGGACACTTGATCGCTGCTAAACCCCATTGGAAGGCCATCGACAGAAAAGGAAATCTTGTAACCAAGAATGGTTTTGAGTGGATGAACGGATTTCACCCCGAGGTTCAGGAGTTCATGCTTTCCCTCATCAGAGAGGTGGTAACGAATTACGACGTTGATGGAGTGCAGGGTGATGACAGACTCCCTGCAATGCCTTCGGAAAGCGGATATGACGCCTACACGACCGGATTATACAAAGCGGCAAGGAACGGCAAGGAACCCCCTGCAGACCAATACGAAGCCGATTGGTTGCAGTTCAGAGCAGATCTTATGACTGAATTCGGCGAAAAATTATTCAAGCTGGTCAAGTCGATCAAACCGGAAGCAATAGTCTCACTTTCGCCGTCGATCTACCCCTTCGCGAAGGAAGAATATCTTCAGGACTGGCCCGAGTGGGCGAGAAGAGGTACAGTCGAACTGCTTTGCCCCCAGGTTTACAGACGCAGTCTTGAACCATACATCGAAACGCTTCACTCCGACTTCAGCAATATTCCAAAGGGTAAGGAGCATATCTATTACCCGGGTATCCTGATCAAGCTTGGTACCTACTATCCCGAGCCTGACTTCCTTCTTCAGATGATCGAAGAAAACAGGAAAAAGGGGATTTTAGGCGAAGTTTTCTTCTTTTACGAAGGCCTGAAAAACTTCAAGGATCTGTTCAAAACCAGGATATATCCCGATAGAGTTGATTTTCCAAAACTGACAAAATAGAGTTTATGCGCGACAAATTGTTTTTAATATTGATACTTCTCCCGGTTTTGCTGTTGGCACAACCAAAAAAAGAGATGCGTGCCGTATGGATCACGAACGTTGACAGTGATGTGCTTTTCGATGATACGAAGATCGCCGCAGCGATGGATTATCTTGCCTCGGTCGGGATAAATGTGGTTTTTCCCGTGGTCTGGAACAAGGGATACACCCTCTATCCGAGCAGAATAATGGATTCTCTTTTCCAGGTTCCTATAATTCCCGCTTTTGCGGGACGGGACCCCCTTAAGAAACTTATAATCGAAGCCCACCGTAATGGTATAGAGGTTATTCCCTGGTTTGAATTCGGTTTCTCCTCCAGCTACTCCCTGAACGGGGGGCACATTATAGCAGCGAAGCCACATTGGGCCGCAAAGAACTATCAGGGACAGTTGGTGGTAAAGAACGGTTTCGACTGGATGGCCGGAACGAACCCGGAAGTCCAGGATCTCCTGATCAAACTGAACCTGGAAGTCCTCGATAATTATGAAGTTGACGGCGTTCAGGGTGACGACCGTCTTCCCGCGATGCCTATTGAGGCAGGCTACGACAGCGTTACTGTATCAATTTACCGTCTGGAAAACAATGGACAGGATCCTTCACCTAACTTCTACGACCAGAACTGGAAGAGGTGGCGGGCGAACAAGCTGACGCAGTTTCTGAAAAGATGGCGTGACAGTGTGAAAACCAGAAGTGAGGATTACATCCTTTCGGTTGCACCCAGTGTCTATCCCTGGGGGTACGACAATGACCTTCAGGATTCCAAAACATGGATGGATTCAAC
>RHKR01000098.1 GCA_008363265.1 Chlorobiota bacterium | reverse complement strand
GATAGGTCAGCACATCGCGTTACTCAGTACGAAAAAAAATCTCTCAGATGCTTATGCCAGAAGAGAGAAACGCCTGAGCGGCGAATTCGGAATAATGCAATACAATCTTGAGGTTGTAAAAAAAGACGGCACCACTTTTCCTGTAGAAGTTCGCTCTGCCCCCATCATCCGGAATGGAGTCCCCGACAGTTTCGTTTTGGTTGCCCGTGACATTACAGAGCAGTTGAGGCAGCTGGATGAACTCCTTAAGACAAAGGAGGCAGCCGAGCAGATGAACCTTCTGAAGTCCCACTTCTTTGCCAATATGAGCCACGAACTCCGCACACCGTTCGTTGGCATATTGGGGTACGCTCAGATATTGCTCGAGACCGTCAGCGACCCTGAAAATCTCGCGATGGTTGAAAACATTCTCAACGGGGCAAAAAGGCTGACTGACACGCTCGACAAAATATTGTCATTGGCCCAACTTGATTTTAACGAAATTGAGATAACCAGTGAGGAAATAGGCGTAAACAATATAGTCAGGGATGTTATTTCGAATCACGATCCTGAAGCCGCCCTCAAACACATCAAATTAAAGTTCGAGCCACTCCGGGAGGAACCTTCCGTTTTCTGCGACAGAAAGATACTAAACAGCATCCTCGATAAACTGATCAGCAACGCCGTGAAGTATTCTGAAAAAGGAACTGTGGAGGTTATTGCTGAAGTTGTTGAGCAGGACTGCAGGAAAGGGAAACTTGTGGTCTCCGTAAAAGATGAGGGTATGGGAATAGAAACTGAAAAGCAGGATATCATCTGGCTCCCCTTCCGGCAGGCAAGTGAAGGACGCGGGCGAAGCTTCGAGGGCACAGGGCTCGGCCTCTCGATCACCAGAAGATTTGTTGAACTCCTTGGGGGAGAAATATCATTAATAAGCAAACCCGGGGCCGGGTCGGTATTCTCTTTCGTGATACCTGTCGAAATCCCCGGAAAAACAAATACGATCATTGCGTAATATTGAGTGTAAAATGCCTGAAAAACTTCCAAACACAACAAAAAGGCTCCTCTACATCGAGGATGACAGCTACTGCCAAAATATCGTTTCGAGAGTCCTGTCGGGAAAATATTATATCGATTTTGGTATCGATGCGGACGCGGCTCTAAATCTTATTGAAGAGTATGATTACGACGCGTTCCTGCTGGACATCAATCTTCGTCAGGGGCTTGATGGAGTCCAGTTGATGGAGAAGGTTAAGGGGATGGAAAAATACAGAAACACCCCCTTCGTAGCGATAACCGCTTATGTATCGATCGCGGATAGAAAAGAGTTTTTGGAGAAGGGATTTACCCACTATCTGCCAAAACCATTTCTATTGAAAGATCTTACAGAATTGGTAGAATCGCTGTTTAACTGAGGCAGTGGCAATTGTTAAAGAGAATGGGCCCGGCATTAAGCGGGCCCTAAACTGTTACTCCATTCCCGGGCGAAAATTCTTCAGGTAGCGGAAGCTTACAAGTTTCTTCTGCCCTTCATCCCACAGGGCCAGCCTGACACTCTTCAGACTGCTCCATAGAGTAAGAGTTGGAGCCGAATGGAAGATGGGATTCTTCTTGTGACACTTTTCAAGATTGTAATTGGGTATCTTAGGGCTCAGGTGGTGGATATGGTGAAACCCGATATTACCTGTAAACCATTGCAGGATCTTGGGTAATTTATAGTAAGAACTTCCCTCGATGGCCGCGGTTGCAAAATCCCAATTGTTGCTCTCTGCCCAATATGTTTCCTCAAACTGGTGCTGCACATAGAAAAGCCACACACCTGCGGTGGCTGCTATCATAATTATTGGCATTTGGATCATAAGGAGGTTCACAAATCCGAGCCACCATCCCAATGCAAGGAAGATCGCACCGAGCATAAGATCGGTGTAATAAATGCTCGGATATGAAGGCTTCAACACCTTTGCCCTTACGGTGGGAAAACGGTATAACACCACAAAAAGAAGTGTCGGGATTATCATAAACAGGACAAGGGGGTTTCTGTAAACACGATACTTAAACCGTCCCCACTTGCTAAGACTCAGATACTCCTGAACCGTCATGGTGTAGATATCACCAATTCCCCGCTGATCGAGGTTACCTGCGTTCGCGTGATGGATATTGTGGTTCAACTTCCAGTATTGGTAAGGGGTAAAAGTAAAAAGGCTGCATAAAATACCGACACGATCGTTAACCTTTCTTGATCCATAGAACGAGCCGTGACCGCAGTCGTGCTGAATGATAAAGAGCCTTACGCTGAATCCGGCCGTCGGCACAGCTAAAAGCAGGGTTATCCAATAGCCCCACTCCAGGCTTTGGTACATTAAGACCCACAAAAGAATAAAAGGAATTATCGAATTGAGTAGTTGCCAGGTGCTTTTACCGGCATGTGATTTTTGAAAGTCTGCAACGGCTGCCCTCCAGACCTTCCCTTCAGAGATAAATTGATCTAAGCTCATTTAACCTTAAAAAACTTAAAAAACAGAGAACTAATATAAAGAACTTAAGGCGTGATCATACACTAAAAAAGGGGCATTTAACTTTGAGCTTTATATTCACTCTGAACCACACCCCTATCCATGAAGATCCAATGCGATTATCAACAGTGTGTCACAGAATTTGTATAGCAGGGCGAGAATGGGGGAAGAGCAACGGGCAGACACTTAACAGCATCTGCCCGGAATTGCAAAAGGATTAGTAGAGAATAGCCTGAGCTTTTCCCCATCTGGTAAAGGAACCGTTTCCGTAGTACTGATAGAGGTTCACGAAAGAAAGGGGTGACTCATCGCCGCCTTCGGTGATTACCACGAAAGTGCTGTTGGGATGGTCGAGAGAGTGATCGATCCAGGTTCCGGAGTTGGCATAGATGGTTTTTTCACCTTTCAGATTTTTGAATGGTAAAACCTTTGCTTTGTGCGTGTGCCCGAAAACCACGATCCTCTTTGAGGCATCGGTGTCGAAATATTGAACCTTCGACTGCAGATCGGTCAGGTCGTCATCGTTCGCGCCGAGGATCGCTTCGGTTGTTGGGATCTTTACCTTAACACCGTTCACTTCCTGGCGTTTATCCCACGAAGTAACGAGTCCGTCATAAACCTTTACGGAGAATTTCTTCTTTGTAGCGTCATACTGGGGGATGACATCTGCCATAGCGTATGTATCGTTCATTCCGTCGATGTTGGTGACGATCACCTTTTCAGAGAATTTTTCCTTCACTGGAAGTGTCTCAAGAATACCTTTCCAGGTCATGTAGTAGTAATTCAGGAGAACTTGCTCTTTGTCATTTTTGTCTACATCGTAAACAGGGAAGGTGTTCTCTGTTTTAGGTTTTCCCTGTGTCAAAGATGAAGTGGCAATTCTGGTGAAGAAGTACCCCGGAGGCATGATCGATGATTCCTTACCTGTGGTTTTCTTGATGGAAACGGGATCAGGGGCACAGAAGAAATTATATTTATGTCCATGCTCAATTACGATGCTGTTTTTATCGCCGGTAACATACTCACCAAGACCCTGGATATTGCCGCGTGACTGATTGATTCCGGGGAAAACCCTCGCGATATCAGCCTCGGTAACAGTAAGATCGTGATTGCCGGGGGCATAGGTAACCTTGATCTTGCCCTCTTTTATGATCGCGACGATGGCGTTAACGAATTCCTTATTGTTAGCCGCTATTGCATCAACGAACGCCCTCTCGTCCTTCGGAGTCGGGTAGTTCATGGGGATGAACCACTGATCCATCAGATCACCACCGATCACGAGTTCTTTAACATCGGGGGCATTCCCGACATGCTTCACGAGATCAACAAGGTTGCTGTAATTTTGTTTTATCTCCGCGAATTTGCTGTCAATGCCAAGATGAATATCACTGATGATAACGATCTTGTTGCGTTTTACTGCAGTATTACCGGTTCCTTTAAGATCGATCGAGGCATTGGTGGCGAAGTACCGTGAGAATGCTGTTCGCACAGATGCGCCCGAGGTTGACTTCAAGCCGGCACCGATATCGATCCGGTACGCCTCACCATCTTTAAGTTTTAAAACAGGTTTCGCGTAAATCTGAAGTAATGCAGGGTTATTACGGTCCAACCGGGTGTAAACCGGCACTTCAGTTTCGCTACCTTTGGCTCCGATCCTGAAGAGTTTCACATTTTCCTTTACCGTTATTTTGTCGAGTGCCTCGCTGAACGAAAGAAACACCATCTCAACATCATTATTTACGGGCGGGTCCGAGATATTGTCCGACAGTTCGATATTCGAGCCGGCCAATGTCAGGGCCTTCTGAGGGTCACCGTTTAAATGAAAAGGGGATGAAAAGGAAGTGGCGCCAAGTAATATGGCGAAAAGTAAGAAATAACTGATTTTTGTCTTCATGTTTTGACTCCAGAATATGTATTGCCGTACAAATTGATTTCAGGTTATAGCAAACATATTAAAAGCCGGTTAATCGACATCCTCTGATACCGGTTAACCGGTATCCGTTCGCGCGTGGAGTCAAAATCGATTATACGAATAAACCCTTATCTTTTTTTTGATTCCGTCATTTACCATAACGGAATCAGAAACTATTATTATTTCCATATTAAAATTAAGCATATTCATCTAATTTATTAACTTAATCAGGTGGTCTTTATTTCTGCCCTTAACAGAGCAATGTGCCCGGCGTTCAACCAACTTTTGACCGGCACCGACAGCCTGATCACTCATCACTCATCACTCTTTACTCATTCCGCCGCCGCGGATCATCACTTACCTACCGGTAACCTTAAGGTACTCTGCAACCTTAACCGCGTATGTTGTTCTCGCGTCTATTATCTGTTCAAGTGCCTGCTGGTAAACGGCGCGCGACTCAAGAAGATCGGAAACCGTTGTTAGCCCCATCCGGTAACTTTCATCGTTCAGCGTGAGATTCACCTCTACCTGTTGCCGGGTTTCTTCCGCCAAAAGTATCTGATCGTGGGCAACTATCAGATCCTGTTTTGCTTTTTCCATCTGAAGAAGGAGCAATTCTGACTTGTCGCGTGTGTTATTGCGCGCGATATCCTCTTTTATCTGCCTCTCTTCCAGCTCATACTTTCCCGACCACCAGGCTGAGATAGGAACAGAGAGGGAACCGAACAGAATACCTGTGGTCGTACTTTTGTTCTCATCTATTTTGAAGTAGAGCCCGGCGGCGCCGACCGCCACTTGCGGGAGAAGCTCCCCCTTCTTCATAGCGGTCATCAACTCCTCCGCTGAAACCGCCTTGTTCAACAGGAGGTATTCTGTTCTCTTTTCAAGGGCCTCTTTGTGATCGACGATGTAACTTTCAGGAAGGCCCCTGGTTATTGAAGTGTCGGCTAGTTTTATTGCGGGGTCATACTCCAATCCGATATACTGGCAGAATGCCATGGTGGCCAGTTTCTTCCCGTTCTGAAGTTTCGAGCGGTTCAGCTTCAGTTCGTTGATCTTCAGTTGCACTTTCAGTGCTTCGTTTTTGAGTATTAATCCGTTATTAACTGCATCGTTAACCTGGAGGAGAACCCTGTTGAGGAGTTCTTCGTATTTATCTACAGTATTTTCCTTTTCACCAAGGGCAACTATCTGCCAGTATTGCTCTTCAACCTTCAGTTTTACCCCTTCTGTGGCCATTTTGACCTGAAGGGTTTTTACTTCGGTGCCGAGTTCCGCGAGGCGGTTCCCGTTCTCGATCCTGCCACCCACATAAAGGGGCTGAGCGACCATCAGGTTACCGAAGATACCTTTTTTCAGCATCCCGATCGATGACCCGGGGAGATACGCGAATTGCGTGGGATTCAGCAGGTTTACCGGATTCCCGTCGTAAACGGGTAGGTTACCCCCCGAGGTTTCCATCTCAAAAAGGGGATCGAGTGATTTGAACGCCTGAAGACCAGCCGACACTTCAGGGAAGTAGCGGGTGTAAGCCGATTCTTTAACCTTCTTCGCCGCCTCGGTCTCGAGGTTGCTGTTACGGATCTCAACATTATTCTTCACCGCGAGGCTTATGCTCTCTTCGAGTGAAAGGAGTTTTTGGGCCTGCATCTGAAGTGTGACACTTGCCAACAGCAGCATGATCATTATCATCTTTTTCATCGAGCTACCACCTCCTCAGGGTGCTTGTCTTCGTGTCTCTCGACATAGTAATAGAGTACCGGTAAAAGGAACAAGCTGAGGATCATGCCGAAGATCAGTCCGAAACAGATAACCGAACCCAACGGACCCCACAGCGACGAACCGCTCATCACCATCGGGACAACACCAACTGCAGCCGCAGCCGATGTAAGAAAGATCGGCCTCATTCTCCGTTTGGCAGCCGCTACGGCAGCGTCGAGCACTGATATGTGCTTCTGCTTCCGCAAGTCTTCCGCGTATCCGACGAGAATTATGCCGTTCCTTACCACAATTCCCATCAGACCGATAAGCCCGATGAACGCTGTTACGCTGAAGGGATAATTCATCACCCAAACGCCGAAGGCGGCACCGAAAACACTGAGGGGCATCGTTAACATAATGGCGATACTCTTTCCTGTCTTCCTGAATTTCAACAGCAGGATCAGGAACGCCAAAATGATACTGGTTACCATCGAGTAACCCAGAGGGGTAAGGTGTTCACCGCTCATGGCATATTCACCACCATAGCTAATTGAAACCCCTTCGGGGAGATCCATCTTATCAACCTTTCCGCGGAGCTGTCTGAAGATGTTATCGGCGAGTAGTCCCCGCACAACATCAACTCTCACTGTAAGTGTCCTCACGCCGTTCCGCCGGGCGATCGTTCCTTCGTTCCACGCGGGACGGGCGTCAACGAGCTGCCTTAATGGAACTGAGGTCACCACAAACGGCGCTGTAATGCTCATGTTCATAATCTCATCGACGCTGCGCTTTACTTTTTTATCAACCAGCATCGTGACATTAACCGGGTAGTCACCCTCCCAAACCGTAGAGACCGGGAATCCTTCAGTACCGGTCATTATCGAGTAAGCAAGCATCGAAGAGGAGTAACCCAAACGGCTGATCTCATCGCTTTTCAGGTTAAGGTTCACTGCCTGAACGGGATTCTCGAAGTCGGTCCTTATCCATGAGGCACCTTCGCATGTCCGCGCCAAAGCCATTACCTCATCGGCAACCTTCTTTATGGTGCGGATGCTGTCGCCGGATATCCTCACTTCAACGGGGGCGCGCTCAGGCATAAAGTCGAGCTGCTTCCACTTGATGTTCGCTTCGGGCCACTTATTCGAGTACTTCACGCTGTACTCATCGAGTATCTCAAGTGTTGCCTCGTTCGATTCCGTAATCACCAGGAACTGCCCGTAATTCTTTGAAGGGAAGTAGATCTCCGCGGCGAACTGGTTTCTGTCGATCCTGGGGAACGACTCCTGCGGCGTTATTGCCAGAATGCCCAGACCAAGCAGGAACGACGCGGCACCGATTGCCACAACCGTTTTTTTGTGTTGGAAACTCCAGTCGAGCCCTTTCTCGTACCACTTCTGTATCCAACCGAGAAACTTGGCCTTCCTCCCCTGGCTTTCATGAGCAATGCCGTGTTTAATGAGAAAATAGCTCATTAATGGAACAAGAATCGCGGCTGTACCAAGTGAAACCAGCAACGCGATTGTTACAGTAAGAGGGAGTGAGCCCACAAAATCCCTTCCAACGCCGGTCATGAATATCACCATCGGCGCGAAGAATGAAATGATGATCATAGTGGCGAGGAAAACAGAGCCGAAAAGATCAACCACACTCCGGGTCGCGGCATCCCAGGGGGTCATCCCCAGATCGAGCTCCTCAACATAATTGTCGATTATCACGATCGCGTTGTCAACCACCATTCCGAGCACGATTATCAGACCCGCCAGCGACACTGTCTGAAGATCAACGCCGAAAGCCCAGAGGATACCAATGGTGATCATTATCGAAACCGGGATTGTAGATGCTGCCACCATCGCCACTCGCCCGGGCAGAAGAACGATCGTAACAAGAATTACTGAGATGATCGCGATAAGAAACTCTTTTAAGAAGTTGGCTATTGCTCCCGAAACAGCATCCGGCAGACTCGAGATAACCGTGAAGTTAACATCAGGAGGGAGTTTGTTTTTCATCTTATCAATCTCAACGGCTACATCATCACCAAACGAAACGATATTGTTCCCGGGTCTCATTTCCAGAGACACTATCAGGCATTTCTTCCCATTCGTGCGGATGTATGATGAGGGAGTGGCGTATTCCCGCTCGATCCGGGCGAAATCTTTCAGCCGTAGCGTTGCTCCGTCGGGTCCGGCGTAAACGATCTGATTCGCGATGTCACTCTCCGTTCTGTAAGTGAGCGGAATGTGCACAGGCGATACGGTGGTGCCGTTATCAATAGACCCGGAATATGAAACCATCCCGCCTCCCCGCAGATTGGCAAGCACCATCAGAGGTTTGATGCCGTAACTGTTCAGCTTTGCATCGTCGAGGTAGATGCTTACCTGCTCCTGCTGCATTCCGTACCGTTTAACCCGTGATACGGCCGGTATCTTTCGCACTTCATCTTCGAACTGCTTGATATATCCTTCAAGATCACGGTAGGTTTTCGTGTCTGATTCAATCGAAAGAAGTATCGCCGAGGTGTTGCCGAAATCGTTATCCGCGGTAACTGAGAGCACCCCCGCCGGGAGCTGCCCCTTCATTTCGTTAAGACCATGGCGCAGTTTCGCCCAGAAGGCATCGGGGTTTTTCTCGTTCTCGTCAACTTCCACATAGATCACCATCAGGTTCTCTTTCGAGATCGAATGGGTTTTCGACTTCTTAACCGACTCGTAGCTGAAAAGATAACTCTCAACCTTTTTGGTAAGCTGTTCTTCAACTTGCTCAGCGCTCGCACCAGGGTAGATACCGATCACGATCCCCTGCCTGATGGTGAACTGGGGGAACTCGTCGCGCGGCATCATTATCAGCGCGACCACCCCGAACGCGACCAGCACGAATGTGGTAACGCCTATCATCTGTTTATGCCCGAGGAGCGTCTCGAGCAGCTTTAAATCCTTTTTCACTTATCCCCCGTCGTGGTGGTGTTACCGTTCACAACTTTGATCGCCATACCATCCGCGAGCCGTGAGAGTCCCGAGATAATGATCATGTCATTCGAAGTCAGTCCACCTGTTACCTCTATCCCGTTCTTTCTGAGGGCACCTGTTTCAATGTATCTCTTTACGGCTCTGCCGTTTTGAGCAACAAAAACGAATGTTTTCTGCTGTGCGTCGGTCGAGATCGCGTTAGCGGGGATGATGAAACCGGTCCGTGAAGTGCCGTCTTCAAGAACCACGCTGCACACCATGCCGGGCTTCAGGTCCTTATTTTTGTTCACCAAACCGATCTTCACCTTGTAAGTGTGTGCGAGATAGTCGGCCATAACGCCGATCTCCTCAACGCTTCCGGTGAACTCTTCATCTTCGAGTGCGGAAACCCTTACCTTGGCCTTCAGTCCCTTCTTAACTTTGCTGATCTCATTCTCAGGAACGGGTACTTTGGCGAAGACCGTGCTGATCTCAACTATTGTGATCGAGGTGAGGTTGGGCATAGCCGTCATTCCGGGATCGATCGATCTGGTGCCGACATATCCCGAAACCGGGGAGATCAGCCTGCTGTCGGTGATGTTCTTCTTCGCGAGAGCGGTTGCCGACTTTGCCTGCATCAGTCCTGTTTGTGCTTCAATATACTTGATCTCGGGCAGATTGCCGTTCCTGTACATCGGTTCAAGGCGTTTCATCGCGTCTTCAGCCTGTTTAAGAGTGGCCAGCGCCATTTCATAAGCCAATTGATAGCTTTCGCTATTGAGCTCGGCGATCACCTGACCACGGCTTACGAAATCACCCTCGGAAACATAGACCTTCGTCACTGTGCCAACCACGGGGAAGCTCAACGGTGTCGATTTCGATTCCTCGATCGTCCCGCTGTAGGCGAAGACCTCGAGATCACCCGTTTCAACAACTTTTTGTACTGAAACACTGACCGGTTGGCGCTCTTTTTTCTTCTCTTCGGAGCAGCCTGCAACCAAAACCGCCACTATTAGTAGCAGGATCGTGGCGGATGTAGTTCTCTTTTTCATTTTCATATCTTGTTTAATTAGAATAAAATCGTTTTTTGGTCGATAATTTCTCAAAAAAAGTCCTCTGCCCCGCTTATCCGGGGAGAGGCGTAAAACTTTTGCTCACTAACGGGGGAGCAAACCCTTTAAAAAGAGGTTATTGATACTTTCGATATAAGGTTCGAGATCTTCCTGTTCCTCCTTTACAAGCAGTTCCATTATCAAACCGCGGAGCATGAGCACCACTATTCTCGAGGTCATGCCGGCATCATCGTTAT
>RHKR01000097.1 GCA_008363265.1 Chlorobiota bacterium | reverse complement strand
AAATACGGAAGGAGAGTTTCCGGGGAGAAAGTTTGTAAGGCCGATAAATACTTGATAAACTGATGCGGATGACTTGATCCACACCTCAATGGTCCTGTCATCGTATGGAACTGCAGCTGTCGCATAGGCATAATCATCCACACCATCGAAGTTTAGGGCGTATCCTCCGATCTGAGAATGTGCCAAGGTTGTAAATATTAAAAAAGCGGTTAAAATTATCCCGGTTACTTTCATGGCGTTTCCTCACGATAACTTTAATAAATAAAAAAACCTCAGGCGTGGTCTCTGAGGTTTAAAAATATTAACTATTTGGCAGCTGCGTAAGCAAGTACTTTAAAGAAGATCACTCCGGTAAAGTATGCCACCGCTAACCAGACCGTGAGGGCAACAATTCTGTCCCGTTTCTGGTGTTTCTTGTATAGCTTATCATAGTCGCGCGGGGAACGATAAAAATCCCCTTGTGTGATATCCCAACTTTGGTAGAGGTTTCTCGACATAGTTTCCTCCCTTACTCGGTTTCACTTAGTTGTAATGGTATGAATTTCCTGTCCTGAAATTTCTCTACTGCCAGTTGGATCATTTTAACCGGGCTGTAGATGAGCAAAACGATGCCGATCGCCAAAAGAATGGGTAGAATTACCACTGTTGTGAGCAAACCTCGCTTCCCTCCCCCGGGCATGGGGGCGGAGATGAGAGGTTTCTCCATCACGTCGTCAAATGAATATTTGTATGCCAGCATTTCAATCCTGTGGATGTTACATTAATTGTTTAAAACGCGAATAACCGCAAAAAACGGCCGTATCAGCTAATTAAGTAGTTGGATTAAAAAACTATGAGGGGGTCCAATTAGATCTGGTTATGATCGAGGGGTAAAAAAAGAAAAGCGCAACCTTTGCACCGAAGTGCATTCAAAAATTGTAGTTGTTTTCCTCACAAACCGTATTTTCTTTACGGCTGCGCTGTTCATTGAAAAATGTGGAATCTAAAAGAGAAAGTAACCTCCGGTGTTGGTGAAAAAGTGGTGTTAACTAAACCTCACATAACCTGAGTTCAAATTAGTAATTTCTTGATTTAAAGTCAATAGGTTCAAAAAATATTTTTTAATAAAAAACCCGCCCTCACTGCTGAAGGCGGGTTTTATAAGGATTTATGTCAGCAGTCTGCTACTTCATCAGCGTGAGTTTCTTCGTCATCACGAAGCTCTTCCCCGTCGGACCGGTAGCTATCATCCTGTAGATGTAGATACCGGAAGCCATCATGTGGGTGTAACTGTCTATCATCATGGTGTAATAGCCCGCTTCCTGTTCCTGGTTTACAAGACCCGCAACTCTTTCGCCCGTGATGCCATAGAGCTCAATGGTAACCTTTGAGTCTGCTGCGAGCTGGTAGTCAACCTTGGTCGAAGGGTTGAACGGATTCGGATAGTTCTGACTTAGAGCGAACTCTTTCGGAAGATCGATCGTAACTTCAACGACATCACTATAGGAAGTGGTGCCATCATTGTCGATCTGTTTCAGTCTGTACGAGTGTTTGCCTGCCGGTAGTTTGGTATCTTCGAACGAGTAGTACTTGGTCGAGTTGGTTGTTCCGTGTCCTTCGATGAAAGAAATCTTCTTCCAGTCACCTTCCCCATCGAGCCGCTGCACTTCAAATCCGGAGTTGTCAACCTCGGTTTTTGTTTCCCATTTCAGGGTTACAGTCCGGTTCTTTGCCTTAGCCGTGAAGTTGGCAAGTTCAACGGGGAGGGGGTTGTCATCACCTCCGGCGATAGCGAATTCGCTGAAACCGGTCAAACCATACCACATCCATTCTGTCGAGGAACCTGTTCCAACAAAATCAGGGGTACCCAGATCGACCCACTCCGCCGTTTCGTTGTCCCTCTTCAGGAGATGAACCGTGTTTTTGTTATTTACTCCGGGATAGTTACGATAATCAACGCTAAACGAGTAGGTACCATCCGCGGTTCCTGAATTTACCGTCACCGACCAGTAAATTTTTCCGAGATTTGTCAAATCTCCGGGAGGCAGAGTTCCCCCCGGGTTCGAATTTATCTTATCCACGGTAAGGTTCACGTCCAGGCTGTTTCCTGTGCTGAACCTGATACCTATACCGGTGGTACCGAAGTATTGCCATTGCGTATTGTAGGCCGTAACCGTCTGAGAGTGTGTCGTCCCTCCTTCGTAGATGTAAATATTATCGATGAACGCGTTATTCCCGTTATTGCTCACACCCCTGAAGCCGAGCCTTATACCGCTCATTCCGGCGAGCTAGCTCAGGTCAACCGTCTCCCGTCTCCACTCGGATGCAAGTGAAGGGGTGAAAGGGTTGTAGTCAAGTGCCCTTGTCGCAAGCACACTTCCTGCTTTGTTGTACAACGCGGGAGAACCTGTCAGCCAGGTTGCTCCATTATCGGTTGTGTACACCACTTCCAGCCTGTCGTTACTGGGACTGAATTGTACATACACGCAGTGTGACACATCGAATTTCAGCTTCGGATTTGTGTAACCGCGAAGGTCCATTTCCGGACCGGCAATTATCTGCCGGGTACCGTTTGACCTGTAGTAAAAATCAAACTTGTATGTGGGATCGTTCGCCGTACCGAACCTGTTCGTGGCATTTACCTTGGAGATCAGCAGGTCGCCTGATGACGGCTCGAGCCGCCAGCCAAGTTCGGCTGTAAAATTTGTACTGTACGAGAGTTCAGTGATCTCAAACTCTTCTGTCACCTCCTGAGGCTTGTAATCCCCCTTCTGAAGTGAAGTTGAAGTGTAGCCGGTTCTTCCGGTCCCTGCAGCTGAGTTCGACTGACCGTATGTGACCGGCAGTGACACCAGAAGTGCTGTAACCAGTAAAGCAACACTAAATTGAAAATTGCGTATCCGGGGACTGTCTGAATTAAAAAGAAGAAATTTCCTCATGATAAACCTTACAGTTATTAAAAGATCTTGAGTTTGTAAAGATTGAACCGCGAATCGAGGTAACATGGATTCACGCGTTTTCACGAATCAGTGTCAACCACCGGGTCATTATGGCAAGGTTATGTTGGAGGTAATAAATGGGGCGGAAAGTATGTCACCTGCCAAAGCAGAATGAAGAAGCATTTCTTTTTCCCTGACCAAAGAACCAATCTTGTGATCAGGCTTTTCGTTGTATCTGTGCAGATGTTTGGGACCTTTGCAGGCACCTCCGTTTGTTGATGAATGGATAGTGTTAATTAAACCTCACATAACCTGAATGCAAGTTACAAACTATTCAAATTAGATGCAATATTTAACTGAATATTTTTAATATTATTTCAAATTTCTGATCGGTGAGACCAGGAGAGAAATCGAATGTATTGAAGAATAAAAAACCCGCCCTCATCACTGGGGGCGGGCCAAGGTGGTTAGGTCTTTTCTCTTTTAGAAGGAAAAGTTCATCGGTTCCCTACTTTCCTGCTGCGTAGGCAAGAACCTTAAAGAAGACAATGTATGTAACGAACGCTGCCCCAAGCCAGAGTAAAGCCCGGAAAAGTTTATCCCGTTTCTTCCCTCTCTGGTAGAGTTTGTCGTAGTCTCCATGCTGACGGTGATAATCTCCGTGGCTTATTGTCCAATTATATAATTCATTGTTCATAATCATGTTCTCCTGCTCTTTACTTTAATAATGAAAGTTTCTTGGTGGCGACAAAGTTTTTACCTGCCGCATCTGTTGCTATCATGCGGTAGATGTAGATACCCGATGCCATGCGGTGGGTGTAGCTGTCTATCATCATCGTATAGTAGCCGGCTTCCTGTTCCTGGTTAACCAGAACCGCCACTCTTTCGCCCGTGATACCGTAGAGCTCGATGGTGACCCTTGAGTCGGCCGCGAGCTGGTAGTCAACCTTGGTCGACGGGTTGAACGGATTCGGGTAGTTCTGGCTTAGTGCGAACTCTGCCGGAAGATCGATCGATACATCCAATACTTCGCTGTAGCTAACTGTGCCGTCGTTGTCGATCTGTTTCAGTCTGTATGAATGCTTGCCTGAAGAGAGTTTCTTGTCCTCGAAGCTGTAATACTTGGTCGAGTTACTGGTTCCGTGTCCTTCTATGAAAGCCACTTTCTTCCAGTCACCGTCCTTGTCCATCCTTTCAACTTCAAAGCCTGAGTTGTCAACCTCTGTCTTGGTTTCCCAGCTGAGGAGGGCGCTTCTGCTCTTTACCTTAGCCTGGAAGTTAACCAGTTCAACAGGGAGGGGGTTGTCGACATCACCACCGAATGCGAATTCGCTGAATGAGGTCAGGCCTGAAACTTCGATATAGGTTGCAGTTTTTGTAAGACCTGCTGTTATTTCAGTCCAAGTATTTCCTGTACCTGCTCTTCTGTAGAGGCGCAAGGTGCTGTAATCGGATACACCACTGCTTGCGATCTGGTCGAAGTAGAATCTTATCGCCACGTTGAAACTGCTCGCATCCGAGGAAGAAACTGCTCGCATCCGAGGAAAGTGTCCAATAGTAAGGTGACAGGTTAAGAACTCCTGCAGGAACAGCACCTGTTCTTCCGCTGCCAAAGTACTGGGCAGTGAAAGTTGCACCTGTTGAATATGAAGTTGGGTTTATCTCTACACCACCGGAATTCGTTAAAGCGAACAATGCGGTATAGCTGCTGAGAGTCGGAGATGTTATTGAACCAGCAACAGAGGCCGCACTTGACACGAACTCATCCGCACCGATATCGGGCGTTGTTGACCTTGCCTCACCGTCATAATCGGTTGAGACAACCGATGTCAGGTTGGCTCCCGAGTTGCTTGCCGGGGAGGTCGGAAGGACGTGCAGGTTCGAGAAAGTATGGAACTGCGGATTTGCCTGCTGTGAAAGAAGGTCACGCCCTGTTTCCGTTCTCCAGTCTGCTATCGCCAAACGGGTCGTACCGGCAGAAAGGCTGCCCGTAATTCCGACGAAGTAAGCAGCCCCGGATGCGACATCAAGTATGTTGTTTTCAGATGTCAGATTTAGGTAGTTACCTGTGGTTGATGTATAGGAGAGCCCCACAGCGTAGAATTTTGTAGTTCCACTTGTGTTCGGAGTTTGGGTGTTTCTGAAGATATTGTTGCGGATATCCACCACAGGTGTCGTAGCCACGATTGCAAGCGCAAATGAGGCTTGTGTTCCTGCTGTAGTCCCGGGGATCGCACCGTTCATCCACACACTGTTGTGATATACATTGGTTGTGCTTCCCGTACCCCCGCCAAGGAAGATGCCAGCGCTGATATCTCCACTGGTTGCGTTCGATGCCACACCACTGACCATGTTGTTTGCTATTAGTGTTGTACCCGAAGTTGCAGTTGCAACCGCGATACCTGCCGCGCTGTAGGTATTGGATTGAAAGACCTGTGTGATAGTGTTAAAGGTGACAGTGGCATTGGTTACTTCATTACCGGTTGCAGAAGTGCTGGCAAATGCATTCAAACCGAGGGTTATACCGAATGCATCCACTGAACCACTATTGGATATACCACCGATCTGATTGTTCCTGATTATCACACCGTCTTCAAATCCGACATAGATACCGAATCTGCCGACTCCTGACAGTATCCGGTTATTTATTATTTGGGTGCCGGTGTTCTTCGAGGATGCGCTTGCTCCGGATGTGTAAATACCGTAAACAGATCCTGTAAAAATACAATTGTCGATCACATTGTTATTGTTGCCCGAGCCCAGTGTGGCACCAATGGTGCTGCCTCCGGTACCTATTCCGCAGAATGTGGTTGTTGAGGCATTCCCTGAAAGATTCAGATTCTTGAATGTATTGTTTGTTGCGCCGTTGGTACCGTTGTTCGTAACCCAGACCACTCCCGAGTTTGTGGAAGTGCTGTTGTTGGTAATGGTCAGGTCCCTGGTTGATCCACCCGGTGTGCTTGAACCGTCAATTATCACATAATCGGATCCTGACATGTTGATCACCGCAGTTGCTGATGTTGTGGTTATCGCGCAGGTTCCGGTCGGTTTGATCGTCAGGGTATTGGTCGCGCTGCTGCCGGTAAAGGCAGGGATCGTGACGGTTTCAGCGTAGGTCGCGTCAATAAGATTGAGCTGAACGGCACCCGTCATTTCTTTCGAGGCGACATCATTTACAGCATTCTGAATCGTGGTATATGTGGCTCCGCTTGCTCCGACAGTGAATGTACCTGAAATACTGCCAACTATCGAGTAGGAATTGATGGTTCCTCCTATCGGGAAAGCACCCGCAAGATCAACATCAGAAGGCGTCGTGGCAAAACTGCCCGAATTAATGCCGACACTCGGTGTTGCTGCTTGGTCCTGCGCTACAACAAAGTACTGGATGATATTTCCGGCTGTAACCCCGCCACCGAAGAGGATACTGTAATCTATCGTGAAAGAGAAGGGCGAGGAACCCGTGGTTGATTCAACATACTTCCATCCGTTGTCCGCGTCGGTATTGCCGGCGAAGACGTTGTCGTCTGTTGACCTCTTGAAGTATATCCTCGGAGCGGTTCCCGCGGTTACATTCACACCGCTGTTATCGGAGATAGTAACACTTGCAAGTGTTCTGGAGGAGGTGCTGGATGTACCTGAAAGCGCAGTGTATGTGATTACAGGAGGAGATACATCAAGCGGCGTGAAATTACCAGCGTCGGCACCAATGTCAACCGGGGTAAGTCCGCTTCTGGCTGCTCCGTCGAAGTCTTCGGTCACATAGGTGATATTCGTTCCTGTTGCTTCGACAACCGTCGGATTGGAGATATGAAGATCAACGAGAGAGCTTGAACCGGTCGCGTTTGTATAGTTGGGGTTGTACGCGATCGAATTTGCATCAGTTCCGAAGCCGGTTCTCAGGTCAGCAATGGTTGTGTAATTGGTTGTTGATCCATCGTCGCGGGTGCCGTATGTGCCGTCAGTTCCCGATACGAAGATCACATTGAAATTGGACACAAGACCGCTGGACTGGTTAACCGCGAACGCATAATGTCTGGCGCCGCCTCCGGAAGCGTTTGAACGGGCGTTGAAGAAAATATTGTTGAACAAGCTGTCAGCGCCCGATGTGCCGGTCTTTCTGAACGCGTGTGATTTGCCTGTGCCCGCCCCGACTCCTGTGCCACCGATGTAAACGCTGTTGTGGAAATAGGAGCCTACTGTGCCGACAGTCTTGTAGATACCGTTGATAAAGTTTGGATTGGTAATCGCATTCCCATCCTTGTCAATTCCCAGCCTGATCATGTTGTTTCTGAGAGAGTGTAATCCACCCGTGAGTATTATACCATTGACTACAGCGGAGGAACTTGTCGATGTGGTAGAGAGCGAATGTATGAAGTTCTTCTCAAGCCTTGATTGTAATGATGATGACCCAGAGAAATAGATACCCGAAACGGTGACAGTGGCACTTGCTGCGCTGTTCACGAGCGAATGGATGGTATTGCCTGAGACCTGGTGGTTCTGTGAACCGCTCATTGCAATTCCTGACAGTGCGGCAAGAATGGTTGTTGAAACCGTTGAGGTCGAGGCATTTGTCAGGTTGCGGATCGTGTTGCCGGTTATTGTCCATCCCGTTGTCGAGGGTGTGGCAGAGAGATAGATGCCCGCCAGGGTGGTTGCAGTACCGGTACCGGAAGCGGTTATATTCGCAATGGTATTGCCTGAAATGGTTATTACACCAGTTGAAGAAAGGTTTATGCCTCTCGTCTGGTAAGTGGAAGTTGATGTCCCTCCTGTATTGTTATAAACACTGTTGGCAACGGTTGTGCTTCCGATGATATTGTCTGATACCGTAAGGGTATGACCGCTTTGACTTACCGATATCGGATATAGGCTCAGGTATGCCGTCGCTGTTGTTGTCGTTGCGAGCAATCCGCCGATCGCGTTGTTATGGATCACTGTGGTTCCGGAGGTGGCCGCGTAGTTGATACCAACAAACAGTGGACCTGTTGCACCAGTAATATGAAGATTAATGGCCCCGGTAGCCGTGATGGAACCTATTGTATTACGCGTGACCGTGCCGACATTAAATGATCCTGCTGAAAGATTCATTCCCAGGATGCCCGAAGAACCTGTTGTTGTAAATGCAGTTGTACAAGCGATAGCTGTAATTAGATTGCCTTGGATACTTGTGGCGGTTGTGGTTCCGACAGTCAGATCCATCACAAACAATCTCTGCTGGCCTGTGGTCATTGTATAGGTGCCTGTGGCCAGCGGTCCGCTTCCGCCAAAATAGTTGCCGGAGATCACAAATCCGTTACCGGTTGATGAGTTTGATATACCAAGCATGTAATGGATTACTGCAGTTGATGAATATGCCCTTGATGCAGACTGGTAGAAACTGTTCCCTGATATTGTCCAGGCTGTATTTGCAGAACCAAGCCTGAGACCGTACGTTGATGTCGTTGAAGAACTGCTGATGTAAAAATCACGGATATTGTTGTTGAGGATCTGCACACCGCTGTTGTCAGCACCTGTCGTACCTGCGGCATATATTCCATGGGCTGAACCAAAAGCGTTGATATCGCAATATTCTATAATATTATTGTCGTTACCTGTGGTTCCTGTCGTAGTACTAAAGAAAATAACACCTGAAGATGTGCTGGTGTTCGCGGTACCTGTGATGGTGCAATATCTGATGTTATTGTTTGTCGCATCGTTAATGAACAGGATCGCGGGACCCGACGCAGAAGTATTGGTTATAGTCAGTTCCCTGTTCGAGCCGCTTCCTCCCGGTCTTCCGTCGATGGTAACGTAATCACCGGCATTCATTGAGATGGTGGCTGTCGTGTTCGAGCTTGAGATCGAGAGTCCTGTAGCACCTGTTACCGGCCTGACCGTCAGTGTGTTCGTCGCTGAAAGTCCCGCGAAATTACTGAAAACGATCGGGAAGGTCTCTGAAGTGGAAACATAACCTGTCTGCAGTTCAAGGATTGCAGGGCCCGAAAGGCCTTGTGTGTTGATATCTGCGAGAGCAGCTGTCAGTGTTCCATAATCACCCGTGGGCCCAACTGATTTTGTACCGCTGAACGAAGCAGCATTTGTGGCCTGTGATCCTGATGATGCACCGCTAGCTCTTCCTTCAGTTAGTGCCCTGACTTCCCAAAAGTAGGTCGTCCCTGGTAATAGGCCAGTGGCAGCATATGTCGCCGTATTTGCAGCAACATTGCCTACAACATTATAAGTTACGCCATTGTCATCCGATCTAAGGATCGAAAAAGCAACCTCATCAGATGAGTTATCAGTCCAGTTCAGTGTCATCCCCGAGATTGTTACAGAGGTGAATGACAGTCCGGATGGATCCAAGGGAACTGTTGCAGGTGGTGTAAAAGTATACACTTGGCCTGACGAAGGTTTGGTTGCGAGCGTCGTTGTTTCTGTTGCGGAACTTACAGTGGGACTTGTCCCAGTGCCGTTGAGCGAAAGGTAATTTCCCGATCCTGTTGCTGTTGCAGCTATACCGATCGATGCTGAGCCGGAAGTGACCGTACCTGCTTCTGGATTATAGACAAATTCCACCGCCCCTGAAGCTTCGTAAAGCTTTACCTGGAATGAGATCACTCCGCTCGCGGCATTGTAGTTCCATTCCACGTTTGAATACTGAGCGGTAAAAACCCTGTTCGGAGCTGAACCTTCAGTCTTGTAACTGAACGAGCCGCTGGTCATGTCGTTATCGTCCCAGAGTGGGGCGATTAGCGGGCGGGTTCCTCCGGTCGCGAGTGCGTTTGAAAGTGCATAGGAGGAGATCGACTGTCCAAAAGTCAGCCACCCGTTTGTTGATGCTGATATGGTCGTATATTGACGACCCATGTAAGTGAAGGTAAACCCGATAGGAATTGAGTTGTAAGTACCTTCATCGTTAGTACCGGCGCTGAGCGTGGCCGTTGTTGCGCCAGTAAGGGCTGTGTATGATCCTGATGTCGCTGAGAAAGTGTAATTGGCCATATTTTGTCCAATCACAACTTCAGCGGACAAAAGAAAGAAGATGGCCATGAGTCCAACTGTCTTTCCCGCTGAAACAGGAATCAGAAGATTAACTAAAGATTGTAACCTTTTTCTCATAAGAGAACCTAACCTTTTGTTTGTGGATATTTATGCTGAGAACTTTTCGAACAGGAGCTGCACCATCTTAACCGGACTGAAAACAAGCAGTACAGTGCCAATGACGACAAGTATTGGCAGAATTACCAGTGTCGCCTTCCAGCTCCGTTTGCGTTCTGTTTTCCGCTCCGGAAGAAGGGGCCTGTCGTAGGTTTCATCAAAAGAATATTTGTAAGAGAGCATATTTATATTTTTGATTATTATATAAAGCATTGCAAGTCGTCCGCGTGAACGGGGACTACATGTTGACATTTACATGGCTCTTGGTTGACAGCAGTTAAACCGCGTAAATGCGGCTAAAAAGCGTGGCTCATGGATGTCATTGAATGATCGTCTGGGATTGCATAAAGTGGACGGATCTTTTTAGATCAGGTTACGATTGCGGGATTAAAAAGAGGAAAGCGGCCTCCGCGGGGGCGGATTCGAAGAATTGATAAGCCTTTTCCCATCACCAACCAAAACTTTTGATGGCGCGCTTTCCTAAAATTGTCTATCTAAAAGATTAAAGAACTACTCCTTTTTTTGTTGCCGGAAATTGTTGACTAAACCTCACATAACCTGAAAGCAATTTACGATTTATTCATTTTAAAGTCAAGAGGTTTCTAAAATATTTTTGTTTTTGTACAATATTTTTTTTAATAATTTGAAATTTAATGCCCCTGTCAGCTCAAAATATAATTATTTTTATAAATTAGACCAAACAAAGTGACTTCCCTCTGTAAACAGTAACAACCCACCAGCCGTACGATCCTCCCCCTCACCCTCCCGTTCCCTCTCTGAAATCTCCCTGAATCTTTGTATATTTATGGTTTAATAAAAAATGAAATATGAAGAGAAAAGACCGGATAAAAGACCAGATCAAAAAGTATCTGGTTCCTGAAAATTTTATAAACCGCGACCTGAGCTGGATCGAGTTCAACAAGCGGGTGCTCGACGAAGCCCTGCACCCCGGGCTCCCCCTGCTCGAGAGGATCAAGTTCATTTCGATCTTCTGCTCGAACCTCGATGAGTTCTATATGATCCGTGTGTCGGGTATAAAAGAGCAGATCGCTGCCAACATTTCCGAGATCACGATCGACGGTCTTACTCCTCAGAGAACCCTTCACGAGATCGAAAAGGAAGTGCGGCCGCTCGTGGATAACCTCCAGGAATACTGGAACCACCACATCGTGCCTGAACTGGAAGACTGCGGTGTGTCCGTAACTTCATGCGCTAAACTTACTTCGGGTGAAAGAGCGAAGCTCAGCGAATATTTTGAGCAGCAGATATTTCCCGTCCTCACCCCGTTGGCACTCGACCCGGGAAGGCCGTTTCCCTATATTTCGAATTTATCACTAAGCCTCGCGGTGACGATCAAGGATACCGAAGGCGAGACCCGCTTCGCGAGAGTGAAAGTCCCGGGCATTCTCCCCAGACTTCTCAGGATAGATACAATCCTCGCCAAACCTGAAGATAACGGCAATAACGGCGAGATCAGATTCATCTGGCTGGAAGACCTGATCAGGTCAAACATCGGTCGCCTCTTCCCTAAAATGAAAATTCTGGAGGCCTACTGCTTCAGGCTTACACGCGACACAGACATCGAGATACAGGAAGACGAGGCGGACGACCTCCTCGAGCAGATAGAAGAGAATATAAAACAGAGGATGTTCGGAAACGTCGTGAGGCTCGAGGTTGACCGCGAAATGCCCGCGAAAATGATCGAAACGATAGTAACAAATCTTGAGATTCAGTATTCGGATGTCTATCCCCTGGTTCCCCCTCTTGGGCTGAGTGATGTGATGAGTTTTTACTCTCTCCCTCTCAGTCAGATAAAGGAGAAACCTTACATCCCGAAGCTTCCCAAGATATTTGAGGAAGAGAGTATTTTTCAGGTGATAAATCATTCAAACCGGTCGTTGATTTTATCAAGCAGGCATCCCGCGATCCTGATGTGCTGGCAATAAAGCAGACCCTCTACCGCGTCGGAAAGAACTCACCCGTGGTTGCCGCCCTTATCGAAGCAGCTGAGAACAGGAAACAGGTGGCCGTTCTGGTTGAACTCAAGGCACGGTTCGACGAAGAGAACAATATCTACTGGGCAAAACAACTTGAAAGTGTCGGCGTGCATGTGGTATATGGACTAATCGGCCTAAAAACCCACGCCAAGATGACACTGGTGGTCCGCCGCGAACAGCACCAGCTCACCCGGTATGTGCACGTGGCCACCGGTAACTATAACGCTTCAACAGCAAAACTGTACACCGATCTCGGGCTTATGACCTGCAATGAGGACATCTGCAACGATGTAAGCGACATCTTCAATATCCTGACCGGATACAGCGCGCAGAAGGATTTCCGTCAGGTGGCCGTTGCTCCGATAAACCTCCGGCAGAGGATAGAGCAACTGATCAGCCGCGAGATCGAATGGGCGAAACAGGGGAAAAAGGCAAGAATTATCATAAAAGTTAACTCACTCGTCGACCCCGATATTATCGGTTACCTTTATGAAGCCTCACAGGCGGGAGTGGATATCGACCTGATAGTGAGGGGTATCTGCTGTCTCGTACCGGGACTTCCCGGCATTTCAGAGAATATCCGGGTGAGAAGTATTGTCGGAAGATATCTGGAACACTCGCGGATCTTCTACTTCTACAACAACGGTGAGGAAGACCTTTATATAAGCAGCGCGGATATCATGCAGAGGAACCTCGACCGGAGGGTTGAGCTGATGACGCCTGTGTTTGACCGCTCGATCAAAAATTATTTAAGAAATACCGTACTCGAGATATACCTCCACGATAACGTGAAGGCCCGGGTACTCGATCCAAACAAGAAATATTCGCTCGCTCCACGCGAAACCATCGAGGAGCTGAGCGCCCAGGAATGGCTGATGAATCAGCAATTCGAATATTCAAACCACTAAAGGATACTAATGGCTATCACAAACGAAAAGATACTTAAGGCACTGTCTACGGTGATCGAACCTGACCTGAAGAAAGATCTTGTCTCACTGAATATGATCAAGAATCTTTCAATTGATGGAAATAACATCTCATTTGATCTGGTGCTTACAACACCTGCGTGCC
>RHKR01000096.1 GCA_008363265.1 Chlorobiota bacterium | reverse complement strand
CATCGGTACCGACAACACCCTTACCACCACGCTCAGTTTGAACCAGAACATATTTGCCGGAGCGGTTTTCATCGGTGCTCAAGCCGCGCAGATCTACGCCAAGATTGCTGACCACACAGTTGCTGCCACAGCCCACGAGATCAAATATGCCGTTAAGTCTGCCTGGTTCGGAGTACTTCTCACAAAGGAAGTGCTGAAAGTGGCCGAGGCAAACCTCTTCCAGGCTCAGGACAACCTGAAAAACACACAGATAAAGTATGACGCGGGGCTTGTTCCCGAATACGATCTGGTCAGGGCCAAAGTAGCGGTTGAAACCGCAAAACCTGAAGTTGAACAGGCGCAGAATGCAATAAGGATCACACGTGATGCACTGAGAAACCTTATGGGTCTTCCCTTTAATACCGAGGTGGTGGTTACAGATTCACTTACTTACTCCGAACTGATCTCCACAGACCTGGATGAATCACTCGAAAAGATGATGAGATTCAATCCTGTTCTCAAGCAGCTCGAGGAAACCATAAATCTGCGTGAGAAAGCGGTTGGAGTTTACAAATCAGAATTCCTGCCGTCATTGAAGGCTTACGGTGCATGGAATATCGAGTCGCAGGAGAATGATGACCGGGGCCTCGGAAGTTGGCGCTTTAATAATTCGATCAATCTTGGGCTGGAGCTTTCGGTACCCATTTTTAATGGCTGGAGTTCTGAATCGAGGGTGACACAGGCAGAGATCGAGGTGAAGATCGCGAGTGAAAACCTTAAAAAAGCAAAAGAGGGTTTCGCCACACAGCTTAAGGAGACACTTCTTAACATCGAGAATCAGAAAGAGAAATTAAAGGCATATACTGAAGCAGTGAAGCAGGCTGAACTGGCCTTCTCACTCGCCCAGACAAGATACCAGGCCGGGGTTGGAACCCAGCTTGAGATCATTGACGCGCAGGTGGGTGTATCCCGTGCGAAATACAATTATCTGAATGGAGTTTATGAATATTACCTCCTCAATGCAAAACTTGAAAATCTTGCCGGAAAGGATACTGTTGAATAATGAATAATTTTGGAATTAGAACCGGATACCGTTTTGTTTTGATACCCCTCGCTGCCGCACTCTTTTTTGCCGGCTGCGGAGATGATACAAAGGATACTGATGCAAAGAAGAAAAAACCGGAAAAGACAGCTGTTGTGCAGGCTCAGCCAATTAAGTTTGAGAGCTTCACCGGTTTTATCGATGCGATCGGACAGGTAAAACCCGACAAAGTTTCCAAGGTCGGTTCAGCCACAGGAGGCAAGATCGTTAAGTTCAATGTGGATAAAGGTTCACGTGTTGCTGCGGGCACCGTCATCTGCGTGATCGACAACGCCATTCTGAAAGCCAATCTCGATGCTGCAAAGGCAGATCTCGATCTCTCAGAGATCAATCTGAAGAAACAGGAACAGATCTATAGACAGAACGCGGGAACGGAATTCCAGTATTTGCAGGCGAAATATACCTTTGAAGCAAAGAAGGCTTCTTTCGAGGCGATAAAGGAACAGTATTCTAACACATTTATAAAAGCCCCGTTCGCCGGGGTTGTCGACACAAAGCACTATGAAATAGGCGAAGTGGCAGCGCCCGGTGCACCGATCGTTACAATCATATCAGACGCGCTGAAGGTTGAAGCCGGTATACCTGAAAAATATATCACCTCTCTGAAACCCGGGAAGAAGGGAAGCCTCATTTTCGCTGAACTTGACAGCCTGCAGGTCAACTCGACGATCTCCTATGTGGCAAAATCTGTTGATGCCACTTCGAGAACGGTGAAAATTGAAATGCGGTTACCTAACCCCGCACGGTTCAAACCCGAGATGAACGCAGAAGTTAGAATTGATGACAATGTCTATTCATCGGTCCCCGTAATTCCTGAAGAGGTTATTGTGAAAACCGACCTGGGTTATGTGGTTTTTGTAGCTGTGAAGCGGGGGAACACCATGATCGCTGAAATGCGTGAGGTTGAGATACTCTCCCGTTCAAACAACCGCGTTGCTGTTTCCGGGAATCTGAATGAAGGTGAGCAACTTATCACCGTCGGGTACCAGACCCTCGTTAACGGTGAAAAGATCACAGTGAAGTAGCAGGGGCAAGCATAGATGAAAATAACTGACATTTCAATTGACAACAAGACCAGCGTTTTCGTCCTGGTCTTTATAATCACGATCATGGGGCTGGTGTCGTATATCTCTCTGCCGAGGGAATCGTCGCCTGATATTTCCATCCCCCTCGTTATCGTATCCACACCCTACATCGGTGTTTCGCCTGAGGATATCGAGTCACTTGTGACCACTCCGATCGAAAAAGAGATCAAGAAGATCGCGGAAGTGAAGGAGATCAAGTCCTCATCTTTCGAAGGTTACTCACTAATTCAGGTAGAGTTTCAGGCCGGTTACGACATTGAAGACGCGCTCCAGAAAGTGCGCGACAAAGTGAACAAGGCTGAGTCGGATATTCCCGCCGATGCCGAGAAGCCTGAGATAGTTGAGATCAACTTCTCTGAATTTCCAATTCTGACCTATGAACTTTCAGGTCCCACAGGTCTTTCAAAGCTTAAGGATATAGCCGAGGAACTGAAAGACAAGATCGAGACGATAAAAGGTGTTCTTGAGGTCAAGATCAACGGTGGTCTCGAAAGGGAAGTGCAGGTTGATGTTGATTACAGAAAACTTCAGCACTACAATATCCGTTTCGACGATATTATCGCCTCCATCAGGGATGAGAACAAAACGATCCCGGGTGGCACGATCGATGTAAACCAGTCGAGTTTCCTTGTCCGTGTTCCGGGTGAGTTCAAAACCCCGTACCCGCTCGAGAACATTGTCGTGAAAACCAAGGAGGGACAAGGTATCTATCTGCGGGATGTAGCAACCCTGACCTACGGGTTCAAGGAGCGTACAACATTTGCCCGCACCAACGGAGTGGAGGCCATCTCGATCCAGATTTCGAAACGTTCCGGTGAGAATGTTATCGACATTGCCCGTGAGGTGAAAAGCGTGGTTGAGGAGAGAGAGGCTCAGCTACCTGATGATGTAAAACTTACAGTCGTTACCGATCAATCGGAAGAGATCGACAAGCAGGTGAAAGAGCTGGAGAATAACATCTTTTCCGGTTTGGTTCTTGTTATCGGTATCCTGTTCTTTGCTCTTGGATTGAGGAACGCGGTTCTTGTGGGTATCTCGATCCCGCTCAGCATGCTTATCTCCTTCTTCATCCTCCAGATGCTTGGGATCACACTGAACTTCGTGGTTCTGTTCGCGCTGATCCTCGCGCTGGGCATGCTTGTGGATAACGCGATCGTGATCATCGAGAACATTCAGAAATTCCTGGAAGAGGGCTACAATAAGATCGACGCGGCCAAGAAGGCAACAGCCGAAGTGGCCTGGCCGGTAGCGTCATCAACCCTTACAACAGTAGCCGCCTTCTTTCCGCTCCTTTTCTGGCCGGGGGTGACCGGTGACTTCATGTCATACATTCCGATCACGGTAATAGTAACCCTCTCATCTTCGCTGTTCGTGGCACTGGTGATAAATCCGGTGTTTGCCGTTGCATTTGTACGTCAGGAGCATCACGGAAAACCTGTGCTGAAAAAGTCGGTGTTGGGAGTGATTGCTTATCCCTTTGATTGGGGAACATATATCTTCGTTGATAAACTTCTGCCTGTGGTACTCAAGTATTATGAAAAAACACTTGGTTTTTCATTGGGCTCCCCGCGTGAAAAAGGGAGGCGGATCAGCCTTCGTACCTGGCTCGGATTGTTGGCATTCTTTGCGATGTTCGTGGTGGAAGGCATCCTGGCACAATTTCTACCCCTGACATTCGAGATCATTGCAACCGCGGTACTGGGTATTATGGTGGTGCTGGTATTCAAAAATATCCGGCTCAGATTTATGGCCGGAGCATTCATTTCACTCTTTTTCATCACCCAGGTATATGGCGTGCTTGGTTACGGTGTTGAGTTTTTCCCCGATGTTGAGCCTCGTCGCGTATACATCAAGTTTGAGGCCCCAACGGGAACGGGCATCAAGGAAACGAATGAAGTGATCAAGAAGGTAGAGAACAAGATACTTACCGCCAACTTCAAGGATATCGAGAAACTTCTTTCAGTGGCGGGTTCATCAACCAATCCATTCGATGCAGGATCTTCAACTCCGAACAAGGGAACCATTACCCTTGAGTACACTGATTATGAAAAACGTGAACGCAGTTCGAAAGAAACCACAGAAGAGATCAGGCAGATGATCGAGGGTACTCCAGGTGCGGATGTCACGATCGACAAGGAAGAGATGGGCCCACCGGTCGGTCTGCCCGTGAATATTGAAGTTTCCGGTGAGAACTACAATGAGATAGGGAAACTCACCACACAGATCATCGATTACATCAAGGATGTACCCGGATTGGTTGATGTTGACGATGACTACGATGCGGGAAAGCCTGAACTCAGGGTGATCATCGACCGGAAGAAGGCTGCAACCTATGGCATGAACACTTCACTTATTGCCGGGACGATCAGGACAGCGATCAACGGTACGGAAGCTTCAAAGTTCCGGGTTGACGAAGATGAATATGATATCACGGTGAGACTTCGCAAGGATCAGAGAAGTTCTGTGGAGGCTCTGAAGAATCTTACGATCATCTTCAACAACCAAAATGGAAAGACCCTCTCGGTACCATTGAGCAGTGTAGCCAATGTTTATCTCGATAAAGGTCCAGGTTCGATAAGGAGGAAAGATCTCAACAGGGTTATCACCATTTCCGGCAACGCTGCCGAGGGTGAAAACGCCAACGAGGTTCTCGCCCGGGTGAAGGCAAAAATGGCTGAATACCAGTTGCCTCAGGGTTATACAATTGCATTCACAGGACAAAGTGAAGAGCAGGAAGAAGCCTCCGCTTTTCTGGGGAAGGCTTTCGGAATCGCGATACTTCTGATCTTCCTGATACTTGTGATCCAGTTCAATTCGATATCACAACCGTTCATCATCATGACTGCGGTGATAATTTCACTTGTGGGTGTGTTCATCGGGTTGATGGCGTTCAAGATGCCGTTCGGTATCATCATGACAGGAATTGGTGTGATAAGTCTCGCAGGTGTGGTTGTTAATAACAATATCGTACTGATCGATTACATGAACATCCTGAAGAAACGGGATTTTTCACTTATTGACATCGCCAAATACGCGGGGCTCCGCCGTTTTAGACCGGTTACACTCACGGCTGTAACCACGATACTCGGTCTCATACCCCTTTCATTCGGTTTCGGGTACGACATTTATACAAACTCATTCGTGTTTGGTGGTGAGAGTGCTGAATTCTGGCGATCAATGGGTATTGCGGTTATCTTTGGTCTCGGTTTCGCTACATTTCTCACCCTCGTTCTTGTGCCTGTTTTCTTTGTGGTATGGGAAGAGATGGGCGATGCTTTCAAATCGACTTTCTCATTCAGGAAGAAGGTGCAGGCTGAGCCGGAGCCCCCGAGGGATGAGAAACCGCATATTTTTGAAGATTGATCTGAGAGGCAGCCCCGGGGGGCTGCCTTTCAGTTTTTAAGAGGCAACTCTTTTGCTTATATTTTGCCTTGGAGAAAAAGAAGTTTTAATGACAGACAGCAAGATCAGATCATTCAAAGACCAGATGGTTAGGAATCTTTCGGGCGTGTTCGACCTGTTGGTTCTTGTTCTGCTTGGCGCGATCGATCTGCTGACTCTCATACTCGGTAAGTACCTGAATCACCGTCTCGATTTCGAGGTGTTCAACCCTCTTTACCGGGGTAATTTCTTTACTCTCCTCTTCAGCGGGGTTCTGATAATCCTCTTCATTGTGTTTTGGCTCAAAGACAGGGCGGAGTTCACAAAGAAGAGGATGCTGATGTTGACTTTCTGGTTCACAGGATTCGGATTCACTATCGCGGGTATCTATCTGAATCAGAGCAATTCGGGTCCCGACCTTAACCTTCTTGACACACCTTTCTACAAACTTTATACCGGTATATTCTTCAACATTGGTTTTGCGTTCAAGGCACTGCTTCTGGCATATCTAATGATGAAGATAATTGCAGGAAAGCGTTATATTGTCGCCGGTTCGGCTGTAATTTTGATCGTGCTGTATATTTCCATGTTCGTTTACACTTATTCTTATGTACAAAAAGGTGTAACCATCAGAACTGGCTACAACTCTGAAAATCCTGCGGACGTGGCGGTTATCCTCGGAGCTGCCGTCTGGAAATACAACAAACCCAGCTCGATCCTGAAGATGAGGATCGACAAGGGATTGCAGCTTTACACTAAAGGAACGGTGAAAAAACTGCAACTCACGGGTAACAACGCCCCGGGAGAACTCCCTGAAGCCGATGTGGCGTTCTACTATCTGCTGGATAAGAAGATCGACCCGGCCGACATCCGTCTTGAAGCCGAGAGCAGATCGACACTTGATCAGATCAGTTACATAAAAAATGTCCTGATCGAAAGGAACGGATACCAGAAAATAATCGTCGTTTCCGACGCTTTCCACCTGACCAGAATAAAAGAGATGGCTGAGTTTTACGATCTGAAGATCGATCTTGTAAGCTCGGATCTTGCCATGACGGGTGATTCGCTCAGATACTACGTGCTGAGGGAAGTGGTGGGTCTGATCAATTTCTGGATGTTCGGGGTCAAATAAGCGGCTTTGGTTTAGTATATTTACACTTCAATTTTAGAAAATTTCGGGAATGAAACCGTTCATTCCGTACTAACATACCTGATATGCTCAAGAAAAAATCCAACAGAAGAATTATAAGAGAAAAAGTTCTCCAGGTGCTCTACGCCCATTCATATAACAGGGATGGCATTGAGATCACTGCCGGGGAACTTTCCGCGGAGATCACAGACCAGGCCGACAGGGATTTCTTCGAGAACCTGACAAGAAAAACGATCATGTACACCCGTGAGTCGGATGAACTGATCGAAGCTTTCGCCAAAAACTGGGAGATCGAGAGAATGCCCAGAATGGACAGACTGATCATGCGGATCGGTATCTGTGAGTTCAGGTATTTCCCCGATATACCCAGAAAAGTTACCATCAACGAACTCATCGAAATAGCGAAGGAATACAGCACCGCTGCCAGCGGCAAGTTCATCAACGGATTGCTTGATCAGATATATGACCACCTCGACAAAGAGGGAAAAATATCAAAAACCGGCAGGGGACTGATAGAAGAGTCATTTAACAAACCCGCGAAATAAGATGAACGAGAAAAAGAAGATATTCGTCTGGACTCTCTACGATTTCGCGAATACTTCTTACTCGATCATTGTCGTTACCTTCCTTTATGCCATTTATTTTAAGGAAACCGTAAACCAGAACGCTGCTCAGGGTGATCTCTACTGGGGGTTGGGTACATCGATCTCGATGCTTATAACCGCATTTATTTCACCCATTCTCGGAGCCGTGGCTGACTACTCATCCACCAAGAAACGGTTCCTTGCTTTTTTCACTTTCGTTTGTATAGTTTCCACGTTGCTGCTCTATT